>JANMYN010000347.1:0-4331 GCA_031382195.1 Betaproteobacteria bacterium | reverse complement strand
CTTGATCAAGGCGCAGGCGGATTTCGCCGCGCAGGCCAGAGCCTTCTATCTCGATTTCGATAGCCGAATCCAGGCTTTGAAACAGAATCTGCCGGCGCCAGGGCCAGAGGGCAAAGTAAGCATACCGGCCGCACCGCTTCCAGCTACCACTTCAATTAGCCCCGTCGCGCCGACGGCGGAAGCTATTCGTCCGGTCAATCAGTGACAGCCAGACGATAGCGGAAAGGCAAAAGGGGAAAGGTGAAAGGGAAAAGAATGAGGGCAAGTAGCATTTGTCGCCTCTGACTCTTTCTCTTTGACCTTTAACCTTTCGCCTTTCCCTTAGCGCTAGCGAAAGCGATTTACCAGCTGCCCGACGCGCCACCGCCGCCAGAGCGTCCGCCCCCGCCGGAAAATGCACCGCCGCTCGAGAATCCGCCAGTGCTGCTGCCACCCGGGCGGATTGTGATGCCGCCGATCTGGGCGAAGCCTTTGGTCTTCAGATCTTCCTGCGCCTTCAGATACCAGGGCGTGCGTGCGACCAGGATTTTGGCGATCGGATAGAGCGTGGCGTAAATCCCGATGATCATCAATGCAACGTGGCTGCCGAAGATCGCCAACGGAAACATCGACCAGAACGGAATCAGGAAGAAATACAGGAACCAGCCCATTCCGCCCGGCGTGACGATACCGATGAACGTGAACAGACCAATGACGCCGAACACGAACAGGCTGATCAGGATGCGTTCGGCCAGCGGTATGGGCGCGGGCCCGACCTGGAAGCCTGAAGCGGGCCTGGCTGGCGGCGCGGCCCAGTCGGCATCCGCGGTCGAGGGCGCCCTGCCGTCGAGAATCTGGATTATGGCCGTTGCCCCGGCCTCGACCCCGACATCGTAATTACCCTCGCGGAAGCGTGGCGTCATGAGATTGCGCACGATGCGCCCGGCGGCGACATCGGTCAGGGTGCCTTCCAGGCCATAGCCAACCTCGATGCGCATGCGGTGTTCCTGTGGCGCAACCACGATCAGTACGCCGTTGTTTTTGTCCCGGCTCCCCAGTTTCCAGCTTTCAAAAATCCGAACCGCAAAATCCTCGATGCTTTCCGAGCCTATCCCGTTTGTGGTGAGGACCACAATCTGGTTGCCGGTTGTGCGCTCATGCGCCTGCAGCATGTGGCCGATTCGCTCGCGCGCCGGGGCGGACAGGATTTCGGCCTCATCGACGACGCGGCCGGAGAGATAGGGAATTGCCGTGTCGTCAGCCGCCGACAGACCGAGCCAGCCGACGCAGAGCAGTACAAATAATATTAGCGAGCGATTCATCGTCCGTCCTTGGGTTCCAGGAGCGCGTCCGGCAGTTCGTTGATGGAACCGGGGCCGGCAAATCCGCGTTCCAGCAACATCGCTTCCATGGCCTCCAGGCCTGCGCGCATTGCTATTACCGTCGTGCCGTGTCGCAGCAGCAATGAAACGCGTCGGGTCAAGAATTCCCAGTCGTGCTTATCGATGCGTCCGTCGAACCCGGCGTCGGCAAGGATCACGACTTTGCGCTCGAACAGACTGACCAGAAGCAGTATGCCCACCCGCCCGCGTGTGCGCTCCAGCCCGCGATCGAAGAACAGTGCCTGGGCGAACTGTGTAACTTCGACCTCGCGCCGGATACGATCGACGAACAAACGCGCAAACGGAGAAAACGTCATGGTGAGCAACGCAAGAAACGCGCCGATGCCGAGGGTGACCAGGACATCTCCTGTCTGATAAGCGCCGGTGGCCCAGCCACCGGCGGCAAGTTGCCAGATGACGCCTGCCAGCGCGGCGGCGCTGGCACCAAGTGCGAACGCCTTCCAGGGCGCCTCCGGATAGGAATCGGATTTGCCGACGACGGCGGTGACCACCTGCGTCCCGGTTCTGGCTTCAAGCGCAGCAACGCGGGTGGCGATGATTGTTCGTTCCTGTTCAGTTAGCTGCATGCTCTGATATGCGCACGGAATGGGCGCCGACACGCATATTGTGAACGTCTTGATGCCGGTTCAGGAAGCGATTCTTGCGTAGCCCCGGGCCGGTCGACGGCCGCCCGGCCGCCGAGAATCCTGACTCGCCCTTCACAAATGCGCGCCGCTCTCCTATGAAAAACGTGCATTCTCCGATTGACAACGCACTCTCGTCTCGGCATTCTCTGCTCGCCGTGCCTTTGCTACTGGCAAGGCAACGCAAATTCAGATACGTGCAAACTCAAATTGGAGGCACCACGATGGCCGCAAAGAAGAAGACCGCTGCGAAGAAACCTGTAAAAAAAGCCGTGAAGAAGGCCGCGCCGAAGAAGGCCGCTGCCAAGAAACCCGCGAAGAAGTCTGCCGCGAAGAAGCCTGCAAGGAAGGCTGCTCCGAAGAAGAAGTCTTCGGGCGTCAAGCGCAAGCCCAATGCGGCTTTCATGAAACCAATGACGCCCAGCGCGTCGCTCGCTGCAGTGATCGGCAGCACGCCGATGCCGCGCACCGAGGTCACCAAGAAACTGTGGGCCTACATCAAGAAGAACGACCTGCAGGACAGCAAGAACAGGCGCAACATCAACGCCGACGACAAGTTGAAGGAGGTCTTCGGCGGCAAGAGGACGGTTTCGATGTTTGAGATGACCAAGCTCGTCGCTGGCCACCTCAAGTAATCTCTTACGTTGATTTTCGGCCACCGGGCCAGCGATGCTGTTCCGGTGGCCGTTCCCGACTGCAGGTACCGCAGTCCGGATGGCGTGCATGCAGAATGTTCCATTCGCCTCATCCCCTGAGGTGAGGGAGTTCCGCGCCACCTTACATACCATCCGGGAATCGTATCCGGAAACTGCGGCAGGTCGTCCGTGTCATACCCGTTTCCGAGTCCGTATGTGGAGAGAAACCATGCTTGAAGCCAAGCGTCTGCCATTGCTGCTGATCAGCCTCATGCTGTGCTCTGCCGCGGCTGGGCAAGATCTGGTCGGAAAGATGGGGGATGTCGAACTTCACAGCTCCGAGTTGAAGGCGATCCTCGAGACGCAGCCGCCGGATGCACGGCGCCAACTCGCCACCGATGCGGCAGCGCTGGAGCGTCTGGTGCGCAGCGAACTGATGCGCAAGGCAGTGCTGAACGAAGCCAGGCAGAAGGGCTGGGACAAGCGCCAGGAACTGCAACCGCTGATTGAAAGGGCACGCGACCAGGTTATTGTGAGTTCCTTCGTGGGCCACATTGCCAAGCCCGCCGACGGCTACCCTTCGGAAGACGAAATCAAGCAGTTCTACGAGTCGAACAAAGCGCAGTTGCTTGCGCCTGCCCAAGTCCAAATAGCGCAGATTTTTCTTCCGGCTGCCGAGGGTGCGGACACGGCAAAAGCCGAGGAAGCCAGGAAAAAAATTGGCGAGTTGAGCACCAGGCTAGCCAAATCGGGAGCCGACTTCGCGAAGCTCGCGAAGGAGAACTCCGCGCATAAAGACAGCGCTGAAAAAGGTGGTGAGCTGGGCTGGATCAGCGAAGAGCAGATGGTTCCGGAAATCCGCCGCGCCGTGAGCGGCATGAAAAAGGGCGAAGTCAGCCCGCCGGTCAAAACCGCAGCCGGCTGGCACCTCCTCAAGCTGCTGGACAGGAAGCCTGCGGCGACTCGCCCATTGCCCGATATCCGGGCCAACCTGATCGTGGCAATGCGCAATCGCAAATCGCAGGACTTGGAGCGCGCTTATCTCGAGGCCTTGTCCACCAAACTGCCGCCCACGTTCAATCACATCGAGATGGGCAAGTTGCAGAGCGGATTGCGCTGAATGGGTAAAGCCGCACACGCAAGGCGAACGCAACGAGGGCACCGGCTTCCGCGCTGAGTTCTCTCGGTTCCAGATAGGGGGCGCCATGTTCGCGTGGATAGGGGAGCTGTCAGGGCGGGAAAAAAAGACGCTTATTGCCGCCTACGGTGGATGGTCGGTCGACGCATTTGACTTCATGATCTACACCTTCGTCATTCCCACGCTGATTGCGGCGTGGGGCATGAGCAAGGGCCAGGCCGGATTGATCGCCACGTCGGCACTCCTCATGTCGGCGCTTGGCGGCTGGATCGCCGGCGCGCTGTCCGACCGATTCGGCCGGGTGCGTGTGCTCCAGATCACGATCGCCTGGTTTGCCTGTTTTACCTTTCTGTGCGGCTTCACCCAATCCTTCGAACAACTACTGGTGGTGCGCAGCCTGCAGGGCCTGGGCTTTGGCGGGGAATGGGCGGTGGGCTCGGTAATGATCGGCGAAATGATCCGCGCGCGACACCGCGGCAAGGCGGTGGGCACGGTGCAAAGCGGCTGGGCCGTTGGCTGGGGAGCCGCGGCGCTGATGTTCGCGATTTTCTTC
>JANMYN010000338.1:0-2237 GCA_031382195.1 Betaproteobacteria bacterium | reverse complement strand
TACGACGCTGCCATGCTCGAATTGTCGCGCGCGCTGATCAAGGCACCATTCGGCGGGGTGGTGAGCAACATGAAGCTGCAGGTCGGCGAATTCGTGGAGAAGGGCGCGCCGATGTTCAGCCTGATCGAAAGCGGTCCGCTCTGGATCGAGGCCAATTACAAGGAAACGCAGCTCACCTACATGACGGTCGGTCAGCCCGCGACGGTGGTGGCCGACGCGTATCCGGATCAGGAATGGCCGGCCAGCGTCGAGGCCATCGCACCGGCCACCGGCGCCGAGTTCGCGGTCCTGCCGCCGCAGAATGCGTCCGGCAACTGGGTCAAGGTCGTGCAGCGCGTGCCGGTGCGCATCAAGGTCTCGCAGCCGCCCGGTAAGCCTCAGCTTCGCGCCGGCATGACGGTCACTGTCGCGGTGGACACACGCCGGCCGCGCGGGCTGCCGCGCGTGGTGCAGAAGCTCGTCGACAGCGGCTGGCTGCCGCGCTTTCTCGTGCCGGCTTCGGCCATCGCAGACACGCGCCGCTAACGTGACGGGTTCCGTCAGACATCCGGCCCTGATCACCGCCTCGGTCGGATTGGCGAGTTTTCTGTATTCGGTCGACTGGACCATCGCCGCGGTGGCGTTGCCGCACATGCAGGGCACCTTCTCGGCAACGCAGGACCAGATCGCCTGGGTCATCACCTCTTATATCGTCGCCTCCGCGCTGTCCATTCCCTCCGCGGGCTGGTTGAGCCTGCGCTTCGGCCGCAAGCGCCTCTTTATGTGGGCCGTCACGGTTTTTCTGATTGCCTCGGTCGCGTGCGGGTCCGCCAATTCGCTGACCGTCGAAGTCATCGCGCGCATCGTGCAGGGGGCGGGTGGCGCTTTCCTGATTCCGCTGTCGCACGCCATCATTCTCGATACCTATCCGCCGGAAGAGCAGGGCAAGGCCATGGCGTTGTGGGGCGTGGGCGCGGTGATGGGCTCATTCGTCGGACCTACGCTGGGCGGTTACGTCACCGAGTATCTGAGCTGGCGCTACATTTTCTATATCAATGTCCCGTTCGGCCTGGTAGCGCTGGCCGGCGCTGCTGCCTTTCTGCCGGAGACAAAGCTCGAACCCGGGCGCCGGCTCGACTGGTTCGGATTCTTCAGCCTGTCGCTGGGCATCGGGTCATTGCAGCTCATGCTCGATCGCGGCGGGCAGCTCGACTGGTTCGATTCCTGGGAAATCATCACCGAGGCCTGCCTTGCGGTCCTGGGTCTTTACATGTTCAACGTGCATTGCCTGACGGCGAAGCAGCCGTTCCTCGATCCGCGACTGCTGGCGCAGCGCACTTTCTTTCTCGGCCTGGTATTTGCCTTCATCTATGGCTGCGTGACCACGCCGCAGATGGTGCTGATGCCCTCGTTTCTCGACCAGGTGCTCGGCTACCCGATCGACACCATCGGCTTGCTGCAGGCGCCGCGAGGCTTCGGCCTGCTGGCCGCGATGATCATCGGCGGACGCGTCACCGGGCGCATCGATCCGCGCAAACTCATCGCGTTGGGCCTGCTTTGCCTCGCCTGGTCGAGCTGGGAAATGTCGCACTGGACCGCGGACGTCGGCGTGTGGCCGCTGGTGTGGACCAATTTTATGCAAGGCATCGGTGGCGGCATCATCCTGGTGCCGATCCAGGTGATCGCTTTTCCGGCGCTGGAGCCGCATCGACGCACCGAGGCCACTGCGGTCTTCAACCTGGTGCGCAGCATCGGCGCGAGCATAGGCGTGTCGGCTGCGCTGGCCATGTATGTGCGCACCACCAGCGTCATGCATGCGCAACTCGCCGAGCACGTCACGCCTTTCAACCGCGCTTTGCAGGCGCAGGGACACGACGGCTGGAGCATGGCCACAACGCAGGCGCTGGCGAAGCTCGAACGCGAAATCAACCTGCAATCCGCGATCATCGGATTTACCGGCGATTTCTGGCTGTTTGCGCTGATCGCGCTGGCGGCGCTGCCGCTGCTGCTGTTCATCGGCAAGACGAAAATGCCGCGCAATGCGGCGGATCGTGCCGAGGCGATGGTGATCGCGGAATGATTCCCGCCTAGAACAACGCTCACCGCAGATACCCGACGTGCTACGCACGTAGGGTATCTGCGGTGAGCGTAGATTGAGGTCATTGCGTGTTCGCCAGCGGAAAATCGACACGGATTTCCACGCCGGAACCATCCTCCCGGTTGCGCGCGCTGGCGCGGGCGCCGTGAAATTCCGCGAT
>JANMYN010000275.1:0-2730 GCA_031382195.1 Betaproteobacteria bacterium | reverse complement strand
GCGAGAATTTCGTCGAACGAGTGAGGGAAATCACCGGCGGCGCAAAAGTGCCGGTGGTGTTCGAGTCCGTCGGCAAGGACACTTTTGCGGGATCGCTCGATTGCCTGAAGCCGCGCGGCCTGCTGGCCGTTTTCGGCAACGGCTCCGGTCCGGTTTCCGCGTTTGACCTCAATCTTCTTGCCGCGAAAGGTTCGCTCTATGTCACGCGCCCGACGCTGATGACCTACACCGCGCTGCGCAAAGACCTGGAAGCGGGCGCGAACGAATTGTTCGACGTCGTGAAGACTGGCAAGGTCAAAATCGAGATCAACCAGACTTACAAGCTGGAGAATGCCGCGCAGGCGCATCGCGACCTCGAATCGCGCAAAACCACCGGTTCGACCGTGCTTCTGCCATAGTTTCATTGAGACCCACGCGAACCGCGGAGGACGCGGATACCCTCGCGATAGCGTGGAGTACCCTTTTAGGTAAAACGGGAACAAGGAAAAGCAGATCGGGGTCAGAAAACGGGGGGGGTGATGGTTCGCGAATCTGTGCCGCTAAATTTAATGCGGCAGAACGTCGACCAACGAAAGATTATTACCCGAGCAGCTTTTTTGCACTTGACTTTCCTCCGCGTCCTCTGCGGTGAAAGCTTCTGTTCTTGAGGAGAGGAAATGATCGAGGATCTGAAGAATAAAGTCGTCCTGATCACCGGTGCCAGCACCGGCATCGGCGCAGCCGCGGCAATCGCCTTCGGGCGCAATGGCGCGAAGGTCGCGGTGCACTATAACAAGAGCAAGGCCGAAGCCGAAAAAGTCGCCGCGGAGGTGGAAAAGGCCGGCGGCAAGGCATTGCTGGTCAGTGGCGATGTGACCGATTCCGCGGTCTGCAGGCAGATCATCGACAAGACGGTTGCCGGATTCGGTCGCATCGACGTGCTGATCAACAACGCCGGCGGACTGGTTCAGCGTGCTCCGATCGAAACCATTACCGACGAATTGTTCGACCAGGTTATTAACCTGAATGTGCGCTCGACCATGATTTGTACCGGGGCGGCAGCCCAGCAGATGCGCAAGCAGGGTGGCGGTGGCGCTATCATCAACGTGACTTCGGTTGCGGCACGCCATGGCGGCGGACCGGGTGCGTCGCTGTACGCGGGATCAAAAGGCTTCGTGAGTACTATCACCCATGGTCTCGCCAAGGAACTGGTCAAGGACAAGATTCGCGTGACTGCCGTGGCGCCCGGCGTCATTACGACCCCTTTTCACGATCGTTACTCGACGCCGCAGATGCTGGAAAGCTTCAAGGCCAGCATTCCGATGAACCGTCTCGGCAGCGCGGACGAGTGCGCGGGCGCCTTCCTGTTTCTCGCATCGGAGCAACTCAGCGGTTACATGACCGGGCAGATCCTCGAAGTCAACGGCGGGCAGTACATGCCGTAGCGCGGAGCGCAACGGCATTCACGAATAATAAAAATCGGAGGAGCAGCATGTTCGATTTGAGCGGCAAGGTGGCTCTGGTATCCGGTGCTTCGCGCGGTTTGGGATGGGCTATGGCGCAATCGCTGGCAACAGCGGGCGCCCATGTGATTCTGAACGCGCGTGACGAATCGGCGTTGAAGGAACGGGTCAAGGAGCTTGCGGCCAAGGGACTAAAGGGCGAAGCCGCGGCGTTCGACGTCACCGACCATGCCGCTGGCGGGGCCTGTATTCAGAACGCAGTCAAGAAGCACGGTCGTTTCGACATTCTCGTCGCGAATGCCGGCATCCAGCATCGCAAGCCGATCACCGAATTCGAAGCGGCCGATTTCGAGCGCGTAATCGCGACGAATCTCACCGCCGTCTGGGCGCTCGCCAAGGAAGCAGCGAAAGTGATGATCCCGGCCAAGCGCGGGCGCATCATCATGACGGGTTCGGTCAGCGCCATTCTCGCCCGCCCGACCATATCCGCTTATGTCGCCAGCAAAGGTGCGGTTCACGCGTTCACGCGCGAGCTGGCCCTGGAGCTGGCACCGCACAACGTGACCGCGAACGCGATTGCACCCGGCTATTTCGCCACCGAGATGAACACTGCGCTGATCCAGAACAAGGAATTCAACGACTGGGTGTGCAAGCGCACGCCGGCGGGCCGCTGGGGCAAGCTCGATGAGATCGGCCCGGTCGCGGTCTTCCTTGCATCGGACGAAGCCTCATTTGTAAATGGCCATATCCTGGTGACGGATGGCGCGTTCAGCGCGGCGATGTAAAGAGCCGTGAATGTCGTGAATATCGTGAATGTCGGGATAAAGCAGGATCTTGACTTAAGGAGTTACGGTATTCACGAAATTCACGAACTACGCTGCTTCAAGGAGCGCCAGCCACTGATTGATTATAGAGAGACGCAATGACCAGAAAATTCCGAATCGGTATTTCCCGCGACGCGATCACCGCGAACGGCACTATCTTCGGCGAGGAGGCGTTCAAGGTCCTTCAGGACCCCGCGGTGCAGTGGGAGTTTCTGCCGGAGAAGGTGGCGGAATTGCCGCCGGAATATGGCGATACCTACGACGCAATCTGTCTGATGTCGGCGAAGGTCACGCGCAAGACCTTGGCGGGCGCCAACCGCAAGGTCAAGCTGATCGCACGCTTCGGCGTCGGTTACGATTCTGTCGATGTGGCTGCGTGCACCGAGAATGGCGTCTTGCTGACCATCACGCCCGACGGCGTGCGCCGGCCTTCGCGCGTCAACCTGTCCTTGAGGAACATGCGA
>JANMYN010000250.1:0-1554 GCA_031382195.1 Betaproteobacteria bacterium | reverse complement strand
CATGCTCACGAACGGCAGCACGGCGATGCGGTTGTTGATCGGCCCTGTCTGTGTCTGCCCCCGCCGCCAGGCCCAAGTGCCTGCCAGACCGCCCATCAACAGCAGGCCACCGGCGCCGATGAGCGCACGGCGCATCTGCCGCTGGCGCATGCTGAAGGCCAGCCGCTCCGAGCCTGGGAAGTGTTTGCGCTCCCAGGGCAGCACCAGCCGGTAGAGCTCGACTGGCAACTGAATGTTCTTGAGATCGGCTTTGCCAAGCCTGAGCAGCGGCAGCTCGATTTTGTTCTGGATCTGGCGCGCGACGTCTTCCGACAGGCAGATGCCACCGGGTTCGGCAAGTGGCTCGATGCGCGCGGCGATATTGACTCCGTCGCCGTGAACCCGGGTGTCCTGGGCGACGACATCACCCAGATGCAGGCCGATGCGCACTTCGACGCGGCGCTCCGGTGCTACGGAACTGTTGCGAGCGTGGAGAGTGTGCTGGATCTCGACGGCGCAGTTGGCGCCGGCGAGTGCGCTGGGAAACTCGACGAAGAATCCGTCGCCAACGGCCTCGATCTCGTGCCCGCCATGCTGTCTGAACACTTCGCGCAGCAGGTCGCGGTGCTCGTTGAGAAGATTGAGCGCAAGTGCCTCGTTCTTCTGCGACAGCGCGCTGTAGCCGACCATGTCAGTGAACATGATGGCTGCCAGCCGTCTGTGCTGCGGGAGTTCTTCGACCATCACTCTTCCTGGGTGTCCAAGCAGATCATCGCCACGCGCGCCGCCTTCGTAACACTCCAAGTGCAGTAGGCTTCCTGCAAAACGCCTTGTTGCGCGTTAGCTAGGACGACTAATCGTTCAGGTTAAATTCAATCAGCATGTTAATCCGATTTGGTGCCCGGCGACGTTTCAAACAGTCTCGCTACCGACGCCTGGCCCATCCGTTTTGAAGGGCTGGCCCGTGCATTGACCCTGCGCAATGCTACGTGATATAAAGCGCTTCACTATTAGATACTTACAGGCGGGCGCGCCAGCCAGCGAAGCCCGCTTTTTGATTCCGGAGGAGAGCCGTTCATGCCCGCCATTTCCCGCCGAGCGAACGAACTCGGTACAGAGAACGCTTTCGTAGTTCTTGCCGAAGTCAGCGCCTTGCAGCGCCAGGGCAAGGACATCATTTCCTTCTGCATCGGCCAGCCGGATTTCCCGACACCGAAGAACATCCGCGAAGCGGGCATCAAGGCGATCAACGAAGGCAAGCACGGCTATACGCCCTCGGCCGGCATTCTCGAATTGCGCGAAGCGGCAGCGAATTTCCTGAACCGCACGCGGCATATCAACATTCATGCGGATGATGTCGTCGTTGGCGCCGGTGCGAAGCCCTTTATCGCGTACGCGATCGTCTCGACGACCGACCACGGGGTCGGCGACGAGGTCATCTATCCGGTCCCCGGTTTCCCGATCTACGAATCGCAAATCAAAGCAATGGGCGCGGTGCCGGTGCCGATCTATCTGCGCGAGTCGCGCAACTTCAGTTTCGATCCCGCCGAACTCGAAGCGAAGATCACGCCGAAG
>JANMYN010000635.1:0-2166 GCA_031382195.1 Betaproteobacteria bacterium | reverse complement strand
CTGTCGCTGTGCCAGAGCTGGTTGGCGAGCTGGAAAATCAGCTTGCCGTCATGCCGCGGCGCGACGCTTCCCGCCAGCGTGACGTTCGAAATATCGATCAGTTCCTCGTAGTCGAACCGGTTTTTGGCTCCCGTGGCTTTGCGCAGGCCCATGTTGAGCGGGCCGAATTGCCGGGAGAGGGCGACTTGTTCGCCCTGGTCGAGCGGCTGATCGCGAAACACCAGCACCGCATAGCGGTCCATCGCGGCCTCGATCTCTTGCACGTCGGCGGGCGGGAGCGGTTTTTGCAGATCAACGCCGCCGGCTTCGGCGACAAACAGCGGATGCAGCGGCTTCAAGCAGAGAGGCATGTCGACACCTCACGGAACTGCGTCAATTAAAAGCGCGAGAAATCCGGTTTGCGCTTTTCCATGAATGCCGTCAAGGCTTCGCGCGCAGCCGGCTCGTGCAGCATCCGGGAAAAGGTTGCGCCTTCGTCGGCCATTTGCTGCGCCACCAGCGACGTTTGCGCTCTTCGCATCAGGCGCTTGGTTTCGAGCAGCGAACTCATGGGTTTGCCCGCCAGTTTTCGGGCTTGCGCCTGCACCAGGGCATTCACTTCGGTGGCTGGCACCACGCGATTGACCAGTCCCATTGCCAGCGCCGCGTCCGCTTTGAAGGGTTCACCGAGCAGCAGGGCCTCCGCGGCGCGGTGGTAACCCGCCAATTGCGGCAGCAGCAGGCTGGACCCGGCCTCGGGACAAATGCCGAGATTGACGAACGGCAGCGAAAAGACCGCATTGTCGCCCGCGTAGACCAGGTCGCAGTGGAGCAGCATGGTCGTGCCTACTCCCACCGCGGGCCCGCTTACGCCGGCGAGCATCGGTTTGGGAAATTTGGCAAGTCCTTGCAGGAAACGGAATACGGGTGTGTCTTCGCGCGTCGGCGGGCTCTTTAGAAAGTCGCCGACGTCGTTGCCCGCGCAGAAAATGCTCTCATGGCCCTGGAACACGAGCGCGCGGACGGACGCGTCATCCGCAGCCTGTTGCAGCGCGTCCGCCATCGCCGCGTACATCGCAGTGGTGATGGCGTTTTTCTTGTCCACCCGGTTCAGCGTGACGGTCGTCACACCGGCGTCGGTGCGGGTCAGTATGTCGCTCATCGCAGTGCCTCCTTGACGAAATCCAGCCGGTCCTGGCCCCAGAACATCTGGTCGCCGACGAAAAAAGTCGGGGCACCGAATACGCCGAGCTCCACCGCTGCCTGGGTGGCGGCCTTGAGCGCATCCTTGGTCGCCTGTTCACTTGCGAGCGCCACCACGGCCTGGGCATCGAAGCCCGCCTTGCGCAACGCCTCCGCCGCGGTGGCCGGATCATTCATGTTCAGCGCATCGACCCAGATGGCATTGAACATGGCGCGGCAATAATCCATGAAGCGCGCGTCGCCTTTCATCTGCAAAGCGATGGCGCCGCGCATCAGCAGCAGGGTGTTGATCGGGAAATACGGATTCCGGTTGAACGGTACGGCGTAGCGCTGGGCAAACCGCGCGAAATCCTCGAAGATGTACTTGCCTTTGGCGGGAATGCTGACCGGCGATTGATTGCCCGTCGCCTGGAACACGCCGCCCAGCAGCATCGGCTTGAATACGGCCTTGGCCCCGGTGGCGGCTTCCAGGGCGGGAAGCTGCGTCCACGCGAGGTAGGAAGCCGAGCTGCCGAAATCGAACCAGAACTCGAAATGTTTCATCAGAATTTCTCCATGTAGGGTCGCAGGTCCAGCTCGTGTGTCCAGGCATCGCGCGGTTGCGTGTGCAGCATCCAGTAAGCGTCGGCAATATGGTCGGGGTTGAGAATGCCGTCCTGCGCCTTGAGGGCGTAGCGTTCGGGAAACAGATCACGAATGAAGGCTGTGTCGATTGCGCCGTCAATGATGGTGTGCGCGACGTGGATGCCTTTTGGACCAAGTTCGCGCGCCATGCTTTGCGCCAGCGCGCGCAGCGCATGCTTGGCGCCGGCAAATGCGGAGAAGTTGGCCGAGCCGCGCATCGACGCCGTGGCGCCGGTGAACAGGATCGTGCCGCGCCCTCGTGCCACCATGCGCTTTGCGACCTCGCGCCCATTCAGGAACCCGGCGAAGCAACCCATCTCCCAGATCTTGAAATACTTGCGCGCGGTTTCGTCGAGGATG
>JANMYN010000239.1:0-7419 GCA_031382195.1 Betaproteobacteria bacterium | reverse complement strand
GACGCACTGCCAGCCTGGATCAACGAGCCGACGTCGACGTTGCGCGCGACAATCGTTCCGGAAAATGGCGCAATGACGCGCTGAAACGATTTCATTTGCTCAAGCCGGCGCAGATTGGCTTCCGCGGCGGCATAGTCGGCCTAGCGCGCCTCGTGCACCCCGCGCTTCTCGTCAACTTCCTGCGGCGAGACCGCCTCTTCCTTTAGCAGCCCCGCATAACGTTCCGCAGTCACGCGAGCCAGTTCGAGGTTAGCCTTGACCTGCGCGCGCGCGGCGTGTGCCTGGTCGAGCTCGCGGTCGACTTCCGGCGCCTCGATCTCTGCGAGGACTTGTCCCGTTTTGACCTGGTCGCCGATGTCGACATGCCAGCGCTTGAGGTAGCCGTTGGTCCGCGCATAGATGGTCGTTTCCTGCATTGCATACAGGCTGGCGGGCAACACGATATCGGCCTTCTGGCTGCCACGCTTGGCGGCGACGAATGTGACGGCCTGCAGGTCATCTTTTCCAGCCTCGGCCTGCGCGAGCTTCAGCGCATTCCATTTGGGCCACAGTCCGATGGCAAAAAGCCCCGCCATGATGGCGGCGAGTCCGACTACCAGGAGAGCTCCCGAAAACCGGCCGCGCATGGATCGAACGCTGCTGCGGCGTGCATAAACGAATTGCGAAGGCGTATTCATTTCGCGCGTTCTCCCCACGGACACATCCGTTATTTGCGCCCCATGAAATTTCAGTTTGTAACCCGCATTACACAATGAAATTACTGATTATTAACGTTTTTCTTGTCACTGCCGCTTATAAACTTGTAACATCAATGCAACACGGTTGCAACAATTAAGGACGGGGGGTAGCGCGTTGTGGATCGTCAGGCTGGCGCTTAGCCGGCCCTACACCTTCGTTGTCATGGCGCTGCTGACCGTTTTGCTCGGCATCGTCTCCATTCTTCGCATGCCGAAGGATATTTTCCCGGAAATCGCCGAACCGATTGTTACATTGATCTGGCAATACGTCGGTATTCCTGCCGACGCTTTCGAAAAGCAGGTCACGATTTTTTCGGAACAGCAGATTAGTACCACGGTCAGCAACGTCAAGCGGATCGAGTCGCATACGATCCACGGCAAAAACGTCATCCGCATCTACTTTCAACCGTCGGTCAGGATCGATCAGGCGGTAAGCCAGATCACGGCGACGTCGCAAACCATTATCCGGCGCATGCCTCCGGGCCAGCAGCCGCCGCAGATCGTGCAGTACGACGCGTCCAGCGTACCGATCCTGCAGATCGCTCTTGGCAGCGACACGATGAGCGAGCAGCAGCTCTATGACCAAGGTCTATGGTTAGTGCGCAACGAGGTCGTGCCGGTTCCGGGTGCCACCGTGCCATTGCCTTACGGCGGGCGCCCGCGCCTGATCATGATTGATGCCGATCCCGTGCGCATGCATGCCAAGGGAGTTACCGCCAAGGACATTAACGATGCGCTCAACCGGCAGAACGTAAACCTGCCGACCGGCTCGACGCAAATAGGCTCGCGCGACTATATCCTCAGCATCAACAACAGCCCGGAGAAAATCGCTGAACTCGGCAACCTGCCGGTTAAGAGCGTCGGCGCTACGATGGTCTACATTAACGATGTGGCCGATGTACGTGACGGCTACAACGAGCAGACCAGCCTGGTACGTCATGACGGGCGCAAATCGGCGCTGATCACCGTGCTCAAGAGCGGCGGCGCTTCGACGCTGGACATTATTCGCGATGTGCGTCAACGGCTGTCGAACGTGAGTCTGCCGGAGGGATTGTCGCTGTCATTCCTGTTTGACCAGTCGGTGTTCGTCGCGAACGCGATGCGTGCGGTAGTGGTTGAAGGCCTGATGGCCGCGGCACTGACCGGGTTGCTGATCCTGCTGTTCCTGGGCAGCTGGCGTTCGACGCTGGTGGTCGTTACTTCCATTCCGCTCGCCATTCTGTTCTCGATCATCATGCTCTCGGCAATGGGCTATTCGCTGAACCTGATGACGCTCGGCGGCCTGGCACTTGCGGTCGGCATCCTGGTCGACGACGCCACGGTCACGATCGAGAACATCCATCGCCACATGGCGATGGGCAAGGGCCTGAAGCAGTCGATTCTGGACGGCTCCCAGCAGATCGTCGTGCCGGCACTGGTATCCATGCTTTGCATTTGCATCGTATTTCTCCCGGTGCTGCTGCTGACCGGCGCCGCCAAGTATTTGTTCACGCCGATGGCGCTGGCGGTTGTGTTCTCGATTCTTGCGTCCTACGGAATTTCCCGCACACTGGTGCCGGTAATGTCGCGTTATCTTCTTCTCGAAAACGGACATGGCGAAGGCGGTCATGGTGCGATGGCACAAATGCACGGATTTGTCGAAGGCAATTTCGAGCGCCTGCGCCACAATTATCTAGCTGCATTACGCTGGTGTCTCTACAACCGCGTCACGGTGTTTGCCTTGTTTATCGTACTGGTGATCGGCTCGGTCGGCGCGGTGCCGTTCATCGGCTGGGAATTCTTTCCGGTAGTGGACGCCGGACAGATCCGTTTGCACGTGAATGCGCCGGCCGGAACGCGCATTGAGGACACCGGTGTGATCTTTTCCAGGGTTCAGGACCAGATCCGCCGCACCATCGATCCGACCGACCTGGACGTGGTCATAGACAACATCGGCATCCCGCCTTCGACCAACCTTGCCTACAGCGACAACGTCACGCTTTCGTCCGGGGACGGCGAAATCCTGGTGTCGCTGAAACCCGAACACAAAGTCGCGACAAAAGAATACATACGGCGGCTGCGCCAGGTACTTCCGGAACAGTTCCCGGATTGTTCGTTCTACTTTCAGCCTGGCGACATGATGAACCAGATCCTGAACTTCGGTTTACCGGCGCCTATCGACGTCAGGATCATCGGCGGGGACTACAAGAATTTCCATCTGGCCAAGGAGATCGGGGCGCGCATGAAGCGCATTGCCGGCGCGGTGGACGTGCACGTGCACCAGATCATGAACCAGCCTGCGTTGCGTGTCGAAGTCGACCGCACGCGCGCCGCCCAGCTTGGGTTCTCGCAACGTGAAATAGCAGAAAATTTCCTGATCGCGTCGTCGTCCAGTGTCGTGGTGACGCCGAACTACTGGAACGATCCGAAGACGGGCCGTCCTTACCAGGTCGTCGTGGTTCAGCCGCACGAGACCGCGCTCAATTCGGTTGACGCCGTGCTGAACATCCCGTTGCCCGGCAGGGGGCAGTCCCCGACGCAGACGCTGGGTAACGTAGCGACGGTAAAGCGCATCGATCTGCCGGCGATCATCAATCATGTCAATACCGAACTCGCGTTCGACGTCTACGCCAACGTGCAGGGCAGGGATCTCGGCGCGGTGGCGTCGGACGTGCGCAAGGTCGTCAATGAGTTCATGCCGAAGGCGCGCGAACAGAAAAACAACACTCGCATTGAAATTTCGGGGCAGGCGGAAAGCATGTACGACGCCTTTACTCGCATGGGTGTCGGGCTGATCGCGGCGGTGCTGCTGGTCTACTTCATTATGGTTATCAATTTCCAGTCGTGGACTGATCCTTTCATCATCATTACGGCGCTGCCCGGCGCGTTCTGCGGAATCATCTGGATGCTGTTCCTCACCGGAACCAGTTTCAGCGTCCCCTCGTTGATGGGGGCGATCATGAGCGTCGGAGTGGCCACGGCGAACAGCATTCTCATGGTGACTTTCGCCAACGAGCAGTTGCGCAGCGGCATGGGCCCGATCGACGCGGCTCTGGAGGCGGGTTCGACGCGTTTGCGGCCGGTGCTGATGACGGCGACCGCCATGGTGATCGGAATGGCGCCGATGGCGAGCGGCCTCGGAGAGGGTGGGGAACAGAACGCGCCGCTCGGGCGAGCGGTAATTGGCGGGCTGATACTGGCCACGGTCGCGACATTGTTCTTCGTGCCGGTGGTGTTCAGCCTTTTGCGGCGTCATGGCGTACCCAAGCCAAGATTTGCTGACGATAGCGCAGTCCTTGCCGCGGATTCCGGACGGCATTGATCGCGAATTGTGTGGACTTAGTGGTGCTTCTTTGAAAGAGGGGATGGATCATGAAAATAGTAATACTGGCATGCCTGGCATTGGCGCTTGGCGCTTGCGCAAATCTGAATCAGACGACGCCTGACCAGCACTTCGAGGCATACCGGGCGGATGTCAAGGCGCAACGCGAAGCCGGCACGATAACCGCAGTGGGCGAACAGGAAAAACTTCGCGATCGTTACTGGCAGATCTACGGCAGGGACGAGGATAGCGCCGGCCACTTTGCCTATGCGATTTCGCTCATGCGCAGTGCGGAAGCGGGGAATTTTCCGATGAAAGAGGCGCAAGCCCTGGTCGCCGCCCGGGAAGCGGAGATTTTCGCCTTGAAGATGGTCTCGCGCCAGGTCGCCAGCAGTTACGAATATCCGCCGAACTGATCCTTTCCAGGTTTATCATCTGCCGCTTCGCGTTTGAACGGGGCGGCAAATGGGTGGTTCAGGCTTTCTGGCGGTTGGCATTGGTGCGGCGCTCGGCGCATGGTTGCGCTGGTGGCTGGGCATCGCAATGAATGCGCTCGTGCCCAATCTTCCCCTGGGTACGCTGGCGGCCAACCTGGTTGGCGGTTACCTGATCGGCGTCGCCGTCGAGTATTTGTCCCAGCAGGGCGGGCTTCCGGTCGAAATGCGCCTGTTCGTAATCACGGGATTTCTCGGCGGCCTGACTACTTTTTCTTCCTTCTCCGCGGAAGCGGTTGGTCTCCTGATGGGCAGCCGTTATGCGTGGGCGATCCTGCTGATATCGAGCCACCTGATCGGTTCGATTGTCATGACCGTATTGGGGATTCTGACGGTGCGCGCCGTGACCGCCTGAGCGGTCAGGACTGGGCTTCGTTGAGAAGCCTGCGGGCGGCATCGATAACTTCTGAAGCGGTCAGTCCGGCGGGCCCGATGCCTGCTCCAACCAGCCTGTCCGCTGCCAGGCCGTGCAGATGTACGCCGGCGAGCAATGCAAGATCAGGATCGCCACCTTGGGCAGTGAGCGAAGCGATGATCCCGGTCAGCACATCGCCCATTCCCGCCGCGGCCATTCCCGGGTTGCCGCTGGTATTCATGTACCAGTCGCCGTTTTTCAACGCACACACGCTGCCATTTCCCTTCAGCACGACAGCGGCGTTGTACCGTGCGCACAGCGTGCGCGCGGCCGCGATACGGTCATGCTGGATTTTGTCCGTACTGGTCGAAAGCAATCGGGCCGCTTCGGCCGGATGCGGCGTCAACATCGAGGCGCCGGTACGGGAGGCAAGACTTTTCTGCAGATTCGGATGCGCTGCGATGAGGTTCAGTGCATCGGCGTCGAGAACCAGCGGCACCTTATGCTCCAGGGCGGCGGCAAGCGCATGTTGCGCCGCTTGCGATTCGCCCAGGCCGGGGCCGACGGCGAGGCAGTCGAGCCCCTCCATTTTCAGTAATTCCTGAGCGGGTCGCAGCATCAATTCCGGCTGCGCGAGATCCACCGATGGCGAATCGGCGAACAATCCGACGAAGACACGTCCGGCGCCCAATTTCAGCGCGGCGCGTCCCGCCAGTAATGCGGCGCCGACCATGCCGGACGCGCCACCGAGAAGGCCGACATTGCCGAACGTACCCTTGTGGCTGTTGCGCTTTCGCAGCGGCAGCACGGTCGCGATCAGGGCGGACTCGATGCGCCAGCCGCGCGGCTCTGTGGATTCCGGCGCATCGATACCGAGTGAATCGAAATGGACATCGCCGGCGTAGTCAGGGCCGTCGAGCGTAAGCAATCCCGGCTTCAGGCCGATAAACGTAAGCGTATGGCGGGCGCGGGCCGCGCATCCCAGCACGCGGCCGCTGTCGGCATGCAGTCCGCTCGGAATATCGATGGCGAGGATGGGAACCCCGGACGCATTGCTCCAGTTCACCAGTTCCGCATGCTTGCCTTCCAGCGGGCGTTCCAGGCCGATGCCGAACAGCCCGTCGACAATCAGATGCCAGTCGCCATTGGGTGGAATCGATTCGTGCAATGCGCCGCCCGCCTCGCGCCAGTTCTTGAGTGCGTCCTTGGCGTCTGGCGGGAGTTTCGATTCGGCTCCCGTGAGTACAACAGTGATGTCGTACCACCATTGCTTAAGTTGGCGGGCGGCGACGAAAGCGTCGCCCCCGTTGTTTCCGGGTCCGGCAAGGAGCAGAACGCGTTTACCGCGATCCCCGAGTAGTTCGCGCGCAAACCGCGCCACTGCAACTCCTGCGAGCGCCATCAGAGGCGGTGCCGGACGTTGTGCCAATATGGCCTGCTCGAACTCGCGGATTTCGCGCGCCAGGAAGACGGGCGTAAATGCGTTGGGCATGGGACAGTTTAAACTACAGGAAGGCTATAATTCCGCTTTAACGACTCCCCGATGCCTAAATGCCAGACCTTCTGACGCTGCGCGGGCGCAATGCCCTGCCGGAATTCCGCCTCAAGAAGCTGACTCAAGCCCTCAAGAGAACCGCACCCGCCATCACCGCTGTCACTGCGGAATACTGGCATTTCGCTGCACTGAAAGTTGCACTGCAAGCCCCGCAGCGCAAGGTCCTCGAACGCATCCTCACCTACGGCCCGGCGCCGGCCGATGTTTCCGAACAGGGTCATCTGCTGCTGGTAGTGCCACGGCTGGGCACAATTTCTTCCTGGGCTTCGAAGGCCACCGATATCGCGCACTCGTGCGGGCTGGATACCGTGGAGCGGATCGAACGCGGTGTGGCCTACTACGTCAGCACAAGGCGGGGCAGCGGGCTTGATAAAAAGCAACGGGCGGCACTACTGCCGCTGATCCACGATCGCATGACCGAAACAGTGTTGGACTCGCTCGAACAAGCGGCGCAACTATTCCAGCAGGTTGAGCCGCAGGCATTGGCGACGATTGACCTGCTGTCCGGCGGACGCGGCGCACTGGAGCGCGCCAACCGCGAAATGGGGCTCGCGCTGTCGGATGACGAGATCGAATATCTAATGGAGAATTTCCGGCGCATGGCGCGCAATCCGACCGACGTCGAATTGATGATGTTTGCCCAGGCCAATTCCGAACATTGCCGGCACAAGATATTCAACGCCGAGTGGATAGTTGACGGCAAGAAGCAACCCAAGTCGCTGTTCGGCATGATCCGGCATACGCATGCGACGCATCCCGAAGGAACTGTGGTGGCGTACGCGGACAATGCCTCGATCATTGAGGGCGCTGAGATCGAGCGCTTCTATCCGGACGCGTCCGGAATCTACCGCTACGCCACCGAGTTGACGCACATCCTGATGAAGGTGGAAACGCACAATCACCCGACGGCGATCTCGCCCTTTGCTGGCGCGGCGACCGGATCCGGCGGGGAGATCCGCGACGAGGGCGCGACCGGC
>JANMYN010000224.1:0-4139 GCA_031382195.1 Betaproteobacteria bacterium | reverse complement strand
CACGATCTGGGACACGATCCGCAACACCATCGAGGACCCGGTACTGACTTTGTACCTGGTGCTGGACGAAGCGCATCGCGGCATGGGCAACCCCGGTACCGCCGCGCAGAACGAAAGGACGACCCTCGTCAAACGGCTGATCAACGGCGAGAAGGGCGTGCCCGGGATTCCCGTGGTGCTGGGCATTTCGGCCACCGTCGAGCGGTTCAACAAGGCGATGGAAGTGGCGCAGGGGCGGACCCGCCTGCCGGACATCAAGGTGGATGCGGCGCGGGTACAGGATTCCGGCCTGCTGAAGGACACCATCGTCCTGGACATCCCCGACGAGGCGGACAAGTTCGATACCGTGCTGGTGCGCCGCGCCACCGACAAGTTGCGGGAGTCCACCAACGAATGGGCGGCTTACGCGAAGCAGCAGGAGAACGGAGAAACCGTGCTGCCGCTGATGGTGCTGCAAGTGCCCAACAAGCCCAACCCCAACGAGATCGGCGGCGCGCTGGACACAATTTTCCAGTAGTGGCCGGACTTGCCTGAGACTTCTGTTGCGCATGTGTTCGGGGATCACACGACGCAGAGATTTGGCAACTATTCGGTACCGCACATCTCGCCGGAGCGCGTACAGGACGAAACGCAGGTGCGCGTGCTGCTTGCAAAAGATGCTATCAGCACTGGCTGGGATTGCCCGCGCGCCGAGGCCATGGTGTCGTTCCGCCCCGCCGTGGATCGCACCCACATCACGCAACTGCTCGGGCGCATGGTGCGCACGCCGCTGGCGCGGCGCATTCCCGGCAACGACCGGCTCAATGCGGTGGATTGCCTGCTGCCGTTCTTCGACAGGGACACTGTCGAGGAGGTGGTGAAAGCGTTGCGCGAAGGCAGCGCCGATACGCCGACGTTTGGCCGCGTGCTGGTCAACCCGAAGGAAATGAAGCCCAATCCGGCCGTGGCGGCAGCGGTCTGGGAGAAATTCGCGTCGCTGCCCTCGCAGACCCGGCCGCAACGCGGCGCCAAGCCGCCGATTCGCCTGACCGCGCTGGCGCACGAGCTGGCGTGGGACAGCCTGCTCCCCGAGGCGGGGCAGAAGGCGCACGCGGCCATGCACAAGGTGCTGGATTCGTTTCTTGCCGGACGAACTGCGGAGTTCGCCGCCCAGCGCGCAAAAGTGATGACGGTCGAGGGGCGTACGATCGAGGCAGACCTGCGCAGCGGTGAGACCCGCAACAAGGCGTTCGAGACCGAAGCGGACTACGTCGTGATCAACGACGTCTACCGGCGCGCGGCACGCGTCCTCAGTCCGGACATTGCCCGGACCTACACGGAAGTCCTGGCAAAGCGCAAGCCCGAGGCGGAGGACGACTTCGAGGGCGCCTTGATCGAAGCGCGCGAGGACATCGCCGCGCTGGGGCTGATGGAAAACCTGCAGGTGTCCTTCGACGCGGAAGCGACGAAACAGTCCGATGCGTGGCTGGCGAAGTACCGCGACCGTATCAAGCGATTGCCCGACGACCGGCAGGAAGCCTATCGCCAGATAAGCGCCTTGAGCCGGGAGCCGCAGGACGTCGACCTGGCGCGGCCAGTATCGTCGATGGAGGCTACGGCGGCGCGGGAGAAGGACGGCACGGAAACCCGGATGCCGACCTATCCGCATCATCTGCTGTGCGATGAGCAGGGCTCCTATCCGGTCGAGTTAAACGACTGGGAGAAGGCGGTGCTGAAAGCCGAAACGCAGCGTGACGGCTTCAGGTTCTGGTACCGGAACCCCAACCGGCCCACGCAAGATTCGCTGGGCATTGCCTATGTGGATGGAGACGAAATCAAGATCGTACGACCCGACTTCCTGTTCTTCGCGGAATTGCCGGACGGTACAGTCGCGGTCGACATTGTCGATCCGCACAGCATTCACTTGGCCGATGCTCTGCCGAAATTGCAAGGTTTGGTCCGCTACGCCGAGGCGCATCCCCAAGCCTACCGGCGCATCGAGGCCGTAACGGAAACTGGCGGCAAGCTGCGCGTGCTGGAATTGACCCGGGCTGATGTTCGAAAAGCGGTGATGGAAGCATCGAGTGCAAAAGATCTCTATGAAAGTGTATTGGCTCGGGACTATGGCTGAAACGAGGTAGATACGTTCGGCTTACGTTTGGTTTTCCGGCACCATCGCAATCCATCCTTCCAGCGGATCGACGTGCGCCGGTAATCCATAGTTTTTCTCTCGCCGTTGCCACGCCCACGCTGCCTGCATGGCACAAAGCACCGCGTCGAGCCGATCGCCGGTTGCGTCGCCGACCAGCGAATTCAATTGTTGTGTCGACCCGGTCAGGGCTATTCCTAAGGGATTGTCGCCCGTCATCAGTGAGGCGACCATGGTCTTGCGTGCTCGTTTGCGTGCTGGGGTCTGTTTGGCCGGGGCGTCGTTCTTGTACGAGCCTTTCACCATCTGGCGCGCGGAGAAACCGGGATAAGCTTCCAGCGCGACGCGTTGCGGGTCGCCCGCGTGCAAGCCGGGAACGCTCACGCCTGCGTCCAGCAGTCGCGGCGCACCTTCCAGAAACATCAACCCGACGGGTGGATTAACGAGCTTCAACGGACTGTGCGACCCGGCGGGACGATCGGTCGCCCGATGCGCGTAGCGCTGCCCGGCCGGCCGGCTTTCGCGATAGCGGTCCAGCGCCGCGCGGAAAGCCTCTCGTCCGAGACACCGACAGTGCTCGACGAGCTGCTGCCACTGCCCAGGCCAGCCAAGATCGCTGACGGCTTCGCGCGGCAAACCAAACGGAAAATCGAAACCCGCGATCCATGGGCCAGGCCGGCGCAACCAGGATTCGAAGCCGGACCAGTCCGCAAGTGCCTCGACGGTCAGCAACTGGAATGCCGATCCCTCGATACGGCCGCTGGCGATCGTTATTGGTTTGCCAATGCGCGGGCGGCTGGTGAAATCTACGCCGTGCAACGGCCAGTCCTTCGGTGCGGGCATCGCTGCAGTTCAGGCCAGCAGTTTTCTTTCCAGGCGGGTAGCGAATACGGTCATTTCCTTCGCCGCCTGTTGGTCACCGCGACGTCGCGCGACTTCGATGCCGTGCCGGTACGTGCTCAGCGCTTCGTTGAGGACGCCGCCCTCGGTGAGCGCCATGCCGAGCAGCTTCCACGCAGCAGAGTAGTTCGGGTCCAGTTCAAGCGCGCGCTTGAGATGGAAAATGGCGACCCATGTTTGCGACAGCTTGAGATACTCGCTGCCGAGGCTGAAGCGGAGCAGCGCGGTTTCGCGCCCCTGCGCCAGCAGCTTCTCGAGGTTTGCAATGACCGACTGCGTGTCCACGCAAGTTCGCGCCTTCGCCTCAGAGTTCGATCCGGGTGCCCAGCTCGACTACGCGGTTCGCCGGTATCTTGAAGAAAGTCGTCGCGCTCGAGGCGTTGCGCGACATGAGTGCAAACAATTTTTCCTGCCACAATGCCATGCCTGGGCCGATCTTGGGTATCAGCGTCTGCCGGCTGAGGAAAAACGAAGTCTCCATCATCCGGAATGTCAATCCCTTCAGCGCCGCCAGATCGAGCGCGCCCGGGACATCGGGATCATCCTTGAAACCGTAGTGCACGATCACGCGGTAGAAATCGGATCCAAGGGACTGTACTTCGATGCGATCTTCATCGCCGACGTGCGGAATGTCACTGACACTCACGGTAAGCAGAACAATGCGCTCGTGCAGGACTTTATTGTGATTAAGGTTGTGCAGCAGCGCGTGCGGAACGCCCTCCGCGGCCGCCGTCAGGAAAACCGCCGTTCCCGACACCCGCGTCGGCGGATGCGAAGTGACGCTGCGGATGAAGGGTTCTATCGGGATGGCCCCGGGTGCGAGCCTTTCCATCAGGAGTTTGCGCCCGCGTTTCCAGGTGACCAGCAGGACGAACAGCGCGATCGCCACCACGATCGGGAACCAACCGCCCTGTAACAGCTTGATGGCATTGGCGCTGAAGAACGACAAATCGATGGTCAGGAAGATCAGCAGCAGCGGCACGGCGATCCATGGTGACCAGTGCCAGAGCTTGCGCATGAGCACGAAGGCCAGCACGGTGTCGATGGCCATGGTGCCGGTTACCGCGATGCCATACGCACCGGCAAGATTGCTCGATGAGCCGAAGCCGAG
>JANMYN010000213.1:0-3392 GCA_031382195.1 Betaproteobacteria bacterium | reverse complement strand
CGGGCGTACTGGCTGTTGTCCTGTGACAGCACCGCGGTGGGCAGGGACTTGGGATCGGAATTGATGGCGAATCCGAACAGCAGCAACTGGATCACCGGAATGCCGACGATCATGCCGAAGGTGAGCCGGTCGCGTTTGAGCTGGATGAATTCCTTGATAACGATGCCGGTCCAGCGCGACCAGGAGAAGCGTTCTGGCTTCATTGGAAGTTGTCCGCCACGTTGTCCATCAGATGGATGAATACGTCTTCCAGGGTCGCGTTGGTGCGCTGCCAGTGATAGCGCGGGTCGGCCTGGTACGCCGCGATCGCGTTATCCAGCGCCGACGCCTCGAGGCCGGTCACGTGAAGCGTTGAACCGAAGGGCGTGACCTGGCCGACGCCGGGCAGGCCGCGCAATTGTTTCTCGAGTACATGCAGATCCTGTCCCGAGACCATCCATGTCACCAAGTGCTGCCGGGAAATAACTTCGTCGACCGTCCCGGAGGACAGCAGGCTGCCGTAGGCGATGTACGCAAGGCGGTGGCAGCGTTCGGCCTCGTCCATGTAATGCGTGGACACCAGCACCGAAATGCCGCTGGCGGCGAGCGCGTGGATCTGTTCCCAGAAATCGCGGCGCGCTTTCGGATCGACCCCCGCGGTCGGCTCGTCGAGCAGCAGCAGCTTCGGGTTGTGCAGCATGCAGGCCGCCAGTGCCAGCCTCTGCTTCCAGCCGCCCGAGAGCGTGCCGGCAAGCTGGTTCTGACGCGCATCCAATCCGAGCTCGCCGATCGACCGCGATACGGCCTGGCTGCGATCGGGCATGCCGTACATGCGCGCAACGAAATCCAGGTTCTCGCGGATGGTGAGGTCCTCCCACAACGAAAAGCGCTGGGTCATGTAGCCGGCCTCGCGCTTGATCGCCGCGGTCTCGCGGATCAAGTCGTAACCCAGACAGGTGCCGCTGCCGTTGTCCGGTGTCAGCAATCCGCACAGCATGCGGATGCATGTGGTCTTGCCACTGCCGTTGGGACCGAGGAAACCGAAGATCTCCCCGCGCTTTACCTTCAGCGTAAAATCCCTGACGACATGCTTGTCGCCGAAATGCTTGTTCAATCCCTGCACGTCGATGACGTAATCGGCATTCATAGGGAGACGTCCACCGGTTGTCCGGGTTTGAGTTTCGTGGAATCCGCAACCGCGGGCGTCGCCTCGATCAAAAATACCAGCTTGGCGCGCGACTCCTTGCTGTAGATCACCGGTGGCGTGAATTCCGAACTCGGCGAGATGTAGCTGATGGTTGCGGCTACCGCTCCGCCGCAATGGTCACAGCTGACTTTCACGCTCTGGCCGGTGCGCAACTGGCCGATCACGGTTTCCGGCACGAAGAAGCGAACCTTGATATTCGCTGGCGGCAACAGGCTGACCACTGGTTTGCCGGCGGGCACCCACTCGCCTTGCACGAAGAAGGTATCTTGCACGAGGCCTGCCTGCGGCGCCCGTTGCGCTTTCTGTTCGAGTTTCCAGTCCGCCTGCGCCACCACTGCCTTGGCGGCGTCGATTTCCGCCTGCGCCGCGGCGAGTTCACCGGCTCGTCCGACGCTCTGCTTCGCGACACGGATCTGCGCCCGAGCCTGTTCGGCACGGGCCTGGTCGCGTGCCAAATTGGCCCTGGCTTCGTCCAACCCCGCCGACGAGATGAAACCGCCTTCGAACAATTGCCGGTTGCGCGCGAGCTGCGACGCCGAAAGCTTGCGCGCGGCTTCGGCCTGCTCCGCTTCGGCGCTCAGCGCCGCCAGTTCAGGCGCGCGCTGCCCCTTGCTTAGGTTATCGAGCTTCGCCTGCGCGCCACGCAGTCTCTGCTCGGCTTCGTGCTTGGCGGCCGATTCGTTGCCCTGCTCCAGCGTGTACAAGGCGGCGCCACTGTCGACAGTCTGGCCGCGAGCCACGTTCAGGGATTGCAACGAGCCGGCGTAAGGCGAGGCGATCAGGACGTATTCCCCTTCGACATAACCCTGATAGGCAACAGCCTTCGGTTCGCCGCACCCAGCCATCAGGAGCATCATTGGAACAATCAAAATCAAACGATAACTGCACTGGACGGCCTTCATTTCCTTCTCCGTTGGCGTTCGATCGCGGGTACGGGATCGTCCCCGATCAGAAAGGTTTCTATCGCAATGCGCGCAATCTCGGCGCATTCGCGCCTCGAGTTCGCGTCGTCCCGCGCGACATTGAGAACTGCTGCGCCGACAAACAGCATGTGCAGCGCGACGATTTTGGTTTGATCCGCCTCCCTGCCCAGCAGCGTGGCGACGTTGGCAATCGTGGCGCGAACGCGCACGACGAACTCGCGCAGGAATTGCTTGATCTCGCGGTCTTCCTCCGAACTGACGATCAGCCCGAGCATGACGCGCGCGCGCCGCTTGTCGGCCAGCGCTTCGCCGGCGATCTGCACAAATACTTCCGGCGTCAGTTTCCCCGCCGACGCACCGGCCGACAGCGAACCGAGCATGGTTTCGATGGAGTGCACCGCGAGCGCCTTGAGCAATTCGCTTCGGGTCGGGAAGTAATAGGTAAGGTGGCTCTGCCGCACGCCGGCCGCCCTGGCGATCTTGGGCTGGGTGACTTCCATGAAGCCGTGCTCGGCCAGCAGGCCGAGGGCGGCATCGAGGATGCGCCGTCGCACGTCGGTTGCGTTGTCCGCGGGCATCGCGACTCCTTGGTATATGTACCAAATAGTTTGGTATTATTACCAATACCTGTCAATTAAAACTTAATGCCTACACCCAACGCAGAGGCGCAGAGAACGCAGAGTACGCGGAGGAAAAACAGAGGCAAAGAACATGTACGGGTGTTAAGAGGCCGAACCAACGTTTGCGCTACCACCGATAGAGTCTTTCTCGTCGCGTCTGTTCTTACGTGCTTGCCTTTCCTCCGGGTCCTAAAAGGGTACTCCACGCTCGGCGAGGGTATCCGCGTCCTCCGCGGTGAGAGTTATCTGAATGCTGTTGGGGGAGGAAAGCGTGCGGTATGCGAAAATGCCGCTCCTTCATTCGACTCGATTCCAATGCACCGGCTCACCGCCCGCCCCGGAGTCCAGGCCCTGCGCTCCTCGAAAATCCGTGAAGTCGCCAACGCCGGCATGGGCAAGGAGAACGTGATCGCTTTCTGGTTCGGCGAGCCCGACGAGGTTACGCCGGCGTTCATCCGCCGCGCCGGCATCGAGGCGCTGGAGCGCGGCGAAACCTTCTATACCCAGAACCTCGGCATTCCCGGGCTGCGCGCAGCCGTCGCGTCATACGTCTCGAGACTGCACCGGCCCGCCGGCGCCGCGCCGATTTCCATGGACAACATCGCAATCACCAGCTCCGGCATGTCGGCGCTGATGCTGACAACCCAGGCGCTGGTGGGCGCC
>JANMYN010000210.1:0-15613 GCA_031382195.1 Betaproteobacteria bacterium | reverse complement strand
CAGCACTTTCTCGACGTCTTCGATGAAACCCATGCGCAGCATCTCGTCGGCTTCGTCGAGCACCAGACAGCTGAGCGCGTCGAGCTTCAGCGTGCCGCGATCCATGTGGTCGATCACCCGGCCCGGGGTGCCGACGATGACATGTGCGCCGCGGCGCAGTGCATGCAATTGCGGGCCGTAGTCCTGGCCACCGTAGATCGGTAGCACATGAAAATCCTTCAGATGCGCTGCGTATTTCTGGAATGCTTCGGCGACCTGGATCGCCAGCTCGCGTGTCGGGGCCAGCACCAGCGTCTGGGGTACCCGTTTGTGCAGGTCGATGCGCGCGAGTATCGGCAGCGCGAACGCCGCCGTCTTGCCGGTGCCGGTTTGCGCCTGACCCAGCACGTCTTTGCCTTGGAGCATTGGCGGAATGGTCTGGGACTGGATCGGGGAGGGCGCTTCGTAACCGACATCGTTGAGCGCTTTCAGGAGCGGCGCGGGCAGGCCCAGGTCGCTGAAGTTTGGTTCGGATGGCGCGGTTGTATCGGACATGGGATTTATTCAGGTGCGCAAGTGCTGGTGGCGGTTCGGCGGCATCGTACGCGCAAATACAGGTGAAGGGTTGAAGGCAAAAGGTGACAGGTGAAAGGTGACAGGTGACAGGTGACAGGTCAAAGGTGACAGGTCAAAGGTGAAGTGTGCGACTGATTAACATGACACTCGCCAGGGTCGCATAATCACGAAAGCCGACTCATTTTCTCAATGCCCGTAATTCGCCTTCCACACAGGAGCCGCATATGAACATGCTAATGATCGTCTTCAAGGAATCCCTCGAGGAGGATATCCTGGGGTTGCTGCGCAAACATCACGTCAGAGCCTTCACCGAGATGCACGATGTGACGGGCATGGGCGAAGCCGGTGCCGCGTTTCATTCGCTGTCCTGGCCTGCCTTCAACAATATGATTCTCGCGGCGGGCAGACGTTGAGGCAATTGGATTTCAGGTCAGGTTGATCCTCTGCTCGTGCGGGTTTGTCTGGATTTGCTTTTCCGCTGTTAGAATTCCCCACGAGTGCTTCAATAACCCGAGGCTCAACATGAAACTTGAATTCAAAGGGGTGTTCCCGGCGCCCCCTACGCCGGTTGCGGAGGATGGGCGCATCAACGAGAAGGCCTTGCGCGCGCTGCTCGATGACAATATCTCGCACGGGTGCGGCGGGTTCTGGATGGCGGGGAGCACCGGCGAAGGACCGATCCTCACGGACGAGCAACGCGACGCCGTTGCAAAAATCTCCGCGGAAGCCTGCAAAGGACGCGCCCTGGTTATCATGCAGGTGGGCGCGATGAGCTCGGCGAGCGCGGTAAAGGCGGCACGCACCGCCAGGTCGGCGGGATGCGCCGCGGTGTGCTGCCTGCCGCCGCTATTCTTCCGCAGCAGCGAGCGCTCCATCATCGATTACTACAAGGCGGTGGCCGACGCGGCGGGCGAGCTTCCATTTTTCGTCTATAACCTCCCGCAGCTTACCCAGATCGAGTTCCTCCCAGCGATGATGGAAAATCTGGCGCGCGAAATCCCGACGTTGAAAGGCCTCAAACATTCGGCGCCGGACTTTACCCAGATTCGTTTGTTCGCTGACATGGGGCTGACGTGCTTTTCCGGCAATGGGGCGTTGGCGCTGCCGGCGCTGACCATGGGCGCGGTCGGCACGATCGATGCGCCGCTCTGCCTTGCGCCGTGGCACTACGCGGAACTTTTCAGTGCATGGGAGGCCGGAAATATCAAACTGGCGCGATCGCTGCAGGACGGGGTGCGCAGATTCGTGGACCTGGTGTGGATGTTCGGTGCGCCCGCCGATGTGTGCAAGACGGTACTCTCGGCCAGGCTCGGCGTCGATTGCGGACGCTCCATCCCGCCGGTGAATCGTCTGACTGACGAACAGCGGCGTGAAGTGCTGCGCGTTGCGGAGTCGTTGGGCGTTACCGCTTCGCGGCGCAGTGTGGCGGTGGGTTAGGGGCTGAGACGAGTGACACGTGACGAGTGACGGCAAGAAAGCGGTGCTGGGTGCTGCGAAAAAAAAGAGAAAAAGAGGAGGATACTGATGGCGTCGACTTTGCTATGATTTTCCCGGCACCCAGCACCCAGTCCTCAGCACTTAGCACCCAGCACCCAGCACCCAGCACTAGTATTTCAAGGACACCCGATATGATCGAACGCCACCTCGTTCCCGGCCAGCCGAAGCCCTTCAGCCACTACTGCCACGTCGTGCGCGCCGATCGGCACGTCTGGGTTTCCGGCGCGGTCGGCAGCAAGCAGGACGGGACTGTTCCCGCGAGCACCGTCGAGCAGTTTCGTATCGCGCTCGCCAGTGTGGACGCGTGCCTGCGCCACGCCGGCGCAAAGGCTGAACATGTCGTCAAAGTCACGATATTCATGACCGATATCGCCGAGCGCCCGCTGATCAATCCGCTGCGGATCGAATACTTCGGCGAGCATCGACCGGCCTCCACGCTGGTGGAAGTGACGGCGTTGGTCGACCCGCGTCTGAAAGTGGAAATCGAGGCCGTCGCGTATATCGACGGCTAGTGCCAATACAGCAGAGGAAAGAGGAAAGAGGAAAGGAAGTCAGGGTTCGCTCAGATTCTTTTGCTGCAATTATCAAAGGAAGGAGTCGGGTCAGGCTGAGCCGGCCCCGACAGAAGAGCGCATAGGCCAGACCTTCGCCGCCTTCTGTGCGAACACGCAGTACTCGCAACCATCCCCCGGCGGTGGCGGCGCGGGCGCATCGAGCGTGTCCCGGATTTCCAGTAAAACCGGTTCCACCCATGCGTCGTTGCCGTCGTACGGGATCATCTTCACGCGGAATTCCAGGCGATTATCGAACGCATCCAGGTCGCGCCTGCCGTTGCAGTAGACGAACCAGCCGCGGCCCGCCACGCTGAGCCCGTGCTGGCGCAGCAGCCACTGGTAGAACTCCATCTGGCGCTTGTAGCTGTCCTGCCACTCGGCGTCGAGCGTCACCTCGGCATCCTTGGACGTGGCCTTGTAATCGACGACGATCAGCTCTGCAGTGCGAAGATCGCGCCACAGGTCATCGATGGCGCCGAAAAGTTCGAACCCGGACGGCTGGTGCATCGCGCGCACGCCCTTGAAATTGGAACTCCAGATGTCGAGCTGCGGATGCGGGTGCGGCACTGCGTTGATCCCGGCCTCGCGCATGAAGGGGTGCGGTTCGGCGCGCGCGCGGTAGGCATCGAATTCTTTTTTCAGCAACGCGTCCACTGCCGAATTCAGGTTGAACGGAAACCCAGCGGGCCGCGCGATGCCAAGGCGCCGGTCGAGATAGAAGCAGCGCGGACATTCCTGGAACAGCGCAACCTTGGTTCGACTGAGCGCGAAGGGCTTGCCCGAGGACGGATCGAAGAGTTTCTTTGCCATGCAGTCAGCTTAGCGCCTTCGCCGGCTCATGTCCCGAGCCAGGGCGAGCGGAAAACACAAATGGGGCCAGTCCGTGATCGACAACCTGCAACAGCAGCGGCTTCGATGGGGACCCGGTCCGTGGCCCGCGTCGGGTATGCGACCATAGACGGCGCCACAACACTTCAGGAGCCGAACCCCATGACGTACCACTACCTGCTGGTTGCAATTGTGGATAAGGTCGCCACCATCACCATCCATCGTCCGGACAAAGGCAATGCGCTGACGCCGGACGTGCTGGACGAGATCACGCGCCTGTTCGCCGAGCTCGCCGCCCGGCAGGACGTCAATGTGGTGGTGCTCACCGGCGGCGAGCGCAGCTTCTCGGCCGGCTTCGACCTGACCGAGATCCGCAAGCTGGAGAAGGTGTCCAACGAGGCTTACACGGCGCTCTTCCACCGCGCCTATCGCGCCATCCTGTTCTGCGAGCAGCCGGTCATCGCCGCGGTCGGCGGGCCGGCCATTGCCGGCGGCTTCGACCTGACCATGATGTGCGACATTCGTTATGCCTCCACGCGTGCCAAGTTCGGCCAACGCGAAATCGCGCTCTCGCTCACGCCGATCATGGACCCGCTGTGGCGCATCATCGGCCTGGGACGGGCCAAGGAAGTCGCGCTCACCGGCCGCATCTACGATGCGCACGAGGCCGAACGCATGGGCTATGTGAGCAAGGTATTTCCCGAAGGCGAGCTGCTGTCCTCGGTTAGCGCCATCGCCAGGGAGATGGCGGGTTTCGACCGTGGTTGCCTGGCGGAGACCAAGCGCCTGTCAAACCAGATCCTCAACCAGGACCTCGACAGCGCCATGCGCGTGCAGGAGTGGCTGTTTCGCACCTACATCGGATCAGAGGATAACCACCAGCGTTTCCTCCTTTCATGGCGTATCCTTGCGGCAGCAGTCCAACTAAAGAGACAGGAGGAGGAAAATGTTCAGGCCTATGTCATACATGGCCGGGGTGAGAGCCGCCATGACCTTTCTTTCACTGTTAGTGCTCGGCGCATGCCAGACCATGGCTCCAGGCACGACAGCGGCGCAAAAGGAAGCTTATTTCACAACCAGCGACAACGTGCGACTACATTACATCGAAGCCGGCAAGGGCAAGCCTCTGGTACTGATTCCCGGCTGGTCGCAAACGGCCGCGCAGTTCAAGCACCAGCTTTCGGACCTAAGCGCCGACTATCACGTCATCGCCATCGACATGCGCGGCCATGGCGAATCCGACAAGCCCGACCACGGTTATCGCATTCAGCGGCTTTCCGCCGACGTGCACGAGTTCCTGGTTGCCAAGGGGCTGCGCGATGTCGCAATCGGTGGGCATTCGATGGGCTGTTCGGTAATCTGGGGATACTGGGAGCAATACGGTTCCGATCGGCTGTCGAAGATCCTGCTCATCGATCAGATGCCGATGATTACCGCCAACCCGATCTGGTCAGCGCAAGAAAAAGAAGACGCGGGTGCGATCTTTACGCCAGCGTCGCTCTATGAAACCATCAACGCGCTGGCCGGTTCGGATGGCGTAAAGACCACCGAAGGCTTTATCACCGGGATGTACACGCCGGGTTACTCGCGCGAAGAGCTGGCTTGGGTGATCCGTCAAAACCTCAAGATGCCACGCCAGTACGCGGCGAATCTGCTTTTCGACCACGCTACCAACGACTGGCGCGACGTGCTCAAGCACATCAACATTCCTACGCTGGTGGTCGGCGCGAAGGCCAGCCTGGTCGGCTGGAAATCGCAACAATGGGTCGCCAAACAGATCCCCGGCGCTCAAGTCGAGATATTTGAAGAGAACGAGGGCGGGAACCACTTCATGTTCATGGAGAATCCAAAGAAGTTCAACCGGCTCGTCAGGAACTTCGTTCAATAACAAATTTAGAGCTAGTGCAAGACCAGTCAACGCGGCGGATCCGAAATCCAGGATCCGTCGCGTGCTGTTTTCCACGTCTCGCGCGCAGTCCCGCCTTTGCCCTGAGTCCGCTGTCCTGGTTTTCCCGTTCCACGTTGCACGGGTTAGCGCGAGGGGCAGGCTTGCCAGATTGCATCGGCGTGTTCGGCAGCATTCCATTCGGCGCGCCGTTCGCGGACTCGCCGTACGAGAAGTGACGGGACTAACGACCGCGTACCAACGCTCAGGGCGGACGAGACAATGATGGGGCCGCTGTTAACGCTGAAAGTCCACGAAACCTTGCACGCTGCCGCGCGCACCGGTGCGCCCACGGTCGAGTGCTCGCTGGACCTCGATCGTTCGACGACGACGGTCGAGGTGGGCGCCGCAGGCTGGGTCTGGCAAGGACAACGATTCCCGTATCTGGATAGCTGCAAGGATCGAACCATTTACCACTGGGATGCCGAGACCTTTCAGCCGGCCGCGCGATTCACGACGTCACTGATCAAGTTGGTGCCGACGCAGTGGGGGCCGCCGACCTTCGAAATCGATGGCATCAAGATGTTACCCACGGCGCAAGTCTCGCCCTATGCGGATGCCGAACGCAAAGTCGGCTTGATTCAACCGCGCGGCAAGGTGATCCTGGACACCTGCGGTGGCCTTGGCTATTTCGCTGCGTGGTGTTCGCTGGGTGGGGCCAAGAAGGTGCTTTCTTACGAGACTAATCCCGACGTGATCTGGCTGCGCAGCCTCAATCCCTGGTCGCCCGATATCGGCAGCGGATTGACCCTGACCCAGGGCGACATTGTCGAGCAGATCGCCTTGCTGCCCGGCGCATCCGTTGATGCGATCTTGCACGATCCGCCGCGTTTTGGGATCGCCGGCGAACTCTACTCGCAAGTTTTTTATGACCACCTGGCCCGGGTGCTCAAGCGCAAAGGCAAGCTGTTCCATTACACCGGCACACCGAACAAACTCACCAGCGGACGCGATGTGCCTAACGAAGTGGCAAAACGCCTGCGACACGCCGGATTTGTCGTGGAGTTGAATGGCGATGGCGTGTTGGCGGTGAAGCGGTGAAGCGGTGAACAGTGAATGGTAAATAGTGAATGGGAAATCGGTAATCTCAATCACTAAATCACCGAATCGCCTAATCACTCCTGGCTGTCGCGCTCCTTTAGAATAAACGGGGAGAAGAAAATGGTTCATATCGAACATCCCGGTCCGGGGACCAGGGCGACTTATCATGGCCGTTGCTGACCGTCGCGCTTTCCTGGCGGTGGCCGCGGCGAGTGTCCTGGCCCCCACCGTCATTGCCGCACGAGAAGGGGTCGCGAAAGGCATGGACTGGAAGACGATGTCGCTGGAGGCGCGCAACCTGGCTTTCAACAATGTGGCGCATGTGGGACCCGAATTCGCCCGCAAGAAAACCGAAAGCTGGGCCGCAGCTTCGAAGGCGCTCCGCGCGCAATGCCCGCAGCACCTCGATCTGGTTTATGCTCAAGCAAATCGGGCCAAGTGGGACTTGTATCCCGCCGCCGATCCCCTGGCGCCGTGCTACGTGCACATTCATGGCGGTTATTGGCAGCGTGGCAGCAAGGAGATATTTGCCTGCATGGCCGAGGGTGTGCTCGCACGCGGGTGGTCTGCGGCGCTGCCGGGCTACACGCTGGCCCCCGACGCGAGCCTGACGCAGATCACGCAAGCGCTGCGAACCGCGCTCGACTGGTTCTCCGCGCACGCCGGCGCGCACGGTATTTCGGGGCCCGTCATCCTGTCGGGTTGGTCGGCCGGCGGGCATCTGACGGCATTCCTGTTGGACCATCCACGGGTGGCGGCCGGGTTGGCGATTTCGGGCGTATTCGATCTCGCTCCGCTGCGCGACTCGCCCCATGTCAACGACAAAGTCAAGTTGACAGAAGTAGAGATCGAAACCCTCTCTCCCATGCGCTTGCCGGGCGTCAATAAGCCGCTTTCCATCGCCTATGGCACAGGCGAATTGCCGGCGATGATCGCCAGTAGTCGGGATTTCCATGCTTACCGGACTCAGGCCAATCTCCCTGGTGACCTGATTCCGATCATCAATACAAACCACTTCACGATTCTGGATGAACTCAGACTTCCGGACAGTCATCTCACACGCGCGATCCTGCACCTGGCGCCGAATTCGCCATAGCGAGCGGGTTGTGACAGTGCGCTGGTTGAGAAGCAACAATTCTCCTCGCAGGCCATGAAAACCGGTCCCATTCCCACGCACTGCATCGATCTGGGCGCAGGAATTCCCACCCGGTGGCCGGTTTCATATCACGATCCACCTCGAGGAGCGGCCGCAAGAGGCCGATCCAAACACGCTCGCCTCGAAAGCGATTCACAATTTCTTCCGCTACAAGGCGGAGCTTACGCGCCCAGCTCAATCAACTGTTGCGACACGGACGCGCAAGCCTTGCGAGCGGCTTCACCTTCGTGGCCGTGTGCCTGTTCGCGGCCGACGCGATTGGCAAGTTTGCCACCGGTAACTTCTCCACCATCCCGCGCCAAAGCCTGACGATCGTCGGCTGGGTGGCAATGTGACGTCTGATGCAGATCTTCCTTTACGTTTGGTGACCGCTTGCGCGACGGCGCTGCACCACGCTACTGCAGCGCGGCCCAGGCGCGTGCGAACTCCTGCGCAATCACCGCGTGTCCGGCGTTGGTTGGATGCACTTCGACGTCGAGAGGACCGGGCCCTGTGATGCCGTTCTTCTTCTGAATCAACAGCAGGCCTTTGCGGTCTTTGAATGCCGTGTACAGGTCGACAATGCCAACATGCGATCCAGCCGGAACCGGCACGGTCGACGACAGGAAAACCCGCAAATACTGGGCATACCCGCTGGCGGCGAGGTCCAACAGGACACTGAGCGTGGGGTCCGGGACCGGCAGCGAGTAGTTGTTGGCGATCAACACTGTCACATTGGGAAGGCCAGGACACCGCATGGCCTGACCCGTCTGGGGATCGACGTAGCTTGCGCCGTTCAGGAGCCGGTTGACGATGTCCGCGCTTCGCATCGCGATCGCCGCGATATCCGGAGGGAAGCGGCCCTGTTCGATTTCCCGGAGGAAGTCATTGGCGCCAACCGTAATGGTGACCACGCTCGGCTGGAAACCGGTCAGGCAGATGGCTTCGGGTACCTGGTAATTCAACACTTCGTAGGTTCGCGCGGCCCGAATGGCGATATTGGAAAAATCCAGATTCTGCTTCGCGCCGAAGACGCCTTGGTCATACAGCCGATAGACCGCCCCCTGCGTTACGGGCATGGCGCCTTCGCCGGCGGAAATGCTGTCGCCTATCGCGACGTAATAGCCGTTCTTCGGGAAGTTGATCTGGGCATTGGCGATCGCCGGCATGAGTAGCGCGGCCAGCAACGAAAGAAACGCGGTCAGGGGAAAACGAAATGCAGTATCTCGAGCTGGTTTCACGATGACTTCTCCTTGAACAGTAAGTCGGGTCGTTGCGAGACAACATTACTACACTACTGAACACAGAATTTACGTGCAACACATTTTCGGATGATTACGATTACGATTGCGGTTGCGCATCAGAACGTTTTCCGGCGGATGACGGACCTATATCTGCATAGCGATGAGTGGCAATGTGGCATCGCATGCGGCATTATTTATGCCACAAATCAATTCAGATCTAATTTTTCTTTCTTGGTATGCGTCAGGTTCTCGCGTCCACCCAAGGTCGCCATGTTGCTGGAAGTTCCCGCTTTCGCGAGCTGATCAAGCGGGCATTTTGAGTAACGCGCAACGCTGCGGGTCGCGGGCGGTCGGTCGACAAGACGCCGTGAATGTTGAACACTAAACGGTGACCGGGAAACCGTAAACGGTGAATCGCTGGCCTCAATCGCCGAATTATCTGGTCACGGCTGGACAGGCCAGCGACGTTTGACTTATAACTGCCATCGATGTTGGGCGAACCGACCGATCCGAGCCGCGCGCCCCGGGGGTCTCGTCATCCACAGGAGGAGTCATGGAACAGTCGCCGGTCAGTCGTCGTCGCAGTCTTCTAAAGGGTGCCGGTGCTGCCGCGGCGCTCGGTACGTTGGGATTTCCCGCCATCGTTCGCGGCCAGTCCGAGGCAATCCGCATCGGTCATCTCACGCCGCGCACCGGCTTTCTCGGGCCTCTGGGCGAGTATGCGGTGATGGGTGTGAATCTCGCGGTGGACGAAATCAACAGCAGTGGCGGTGTGATGGGCCGCCAGATCGACCTGATCGCCGAGGACAGCGTGAATCCGCAAACGGCCTCGACCAAGGCGGAGCGCCTGATCGAGCGCGACAAAGTGGTGGCGATCATCGGCGAGATCAGCTCGGCGTCGGGCCTCGCGATTGCGCAGGTCGCCCAGCGCAACCGAACGCTGTTTTTCAACACCGGATGCAACTCGGACGAGCTGCGCGGGAAGTCGTGTAACCGCTACATGTTCCACACCGAAGCCGCCAATACGATGTATGTCAACGCGTGCGGGCATGCGTTGCTGCGCGATGGCATGGTCAAGGGCAAGAAGTGGTACAGCCTCACCGCCGACTACGCGTTCGGCCACGACCTGCTCAGGGTATCGAAGCGCTTCATGAACGCCAGCGGCGGGGAATTCGCCGCCGATGAACTGGTCGCCACCGACATCACCGATTTCTCGGCCTATCTGCTCAAGATTCGCAACGCCAGCCCCGACCTCGTGGTCTCCAACCTCGCCGGCAATCAGATCACGATCTTCATGAAGCAATACATCGAATTCGGCCTGCCGTTCCCGGTCGCGGGATTTGGCTTCGACACCGCACTTGCCTGGGGAGCCGGCAAGGGCAACGTCATCGGCACTTGGCCGCTGGTCTGGAGCCACGAGGTGAAGACAGCCTCGGCGCAGAGGTTTACCAACGCGTTCACGAAGAAATATGGCCGGCCACCGGACAACCAGGCCTGGGGAGACTACCTGTCCACCAAGCATCTGGCGCAAGCGATGAACGAGCTGAAGACCACCGACTCCACGAAGATCGCCGAATACCTGGAGAAGGGCGCGAAGTTCGACTTGCTGAAAACGCGCGAGGGGTACTACCGCGGCTGGGACCATCAACTGATGCAGGAGATGTACACGATCCGCTTCAAGCCGGCGGCAGAAGTCAAAGACCGCTGGGATCTGTTCACGGTGTCCGCTCCGGTGCCCGAGGCGAAGCAGAGCCTTGAGGTCATCGCACCGACGCGCGAGGAGAACAACTGTACGATGCCCGCGTGACGTGAGATTCGCGGCGCGCGATTGCCGTAACTCGCCTGCGCGGCGCCCGGAATGATGCTCATCCCGATCCTCGAGCAGGTCTTGAACGGCCTGCTTGCCGGCGCCTACTACCTGTTGATTGCACTTGGCCTGTCGCTTATTTTTTCGCTGGGCGGACTGGTCAATCTCGCGCATGGCGCGTTTTACGCACTCGGTGCGTATTTTGCGGTCAAGCTGGCCGATCACATCGGGTTTGCCGGGGCCTTCGTGCTGTCCCCGATTCTGGTTGCGCTGATCGGGTTGCTGATCGAGCGCTTCCTGTTCCGTCGCTTCTACCGTGAGGATCCGGCGCTCGGGTTGTTGTTGACGTTCGGGCTGGCCATGGTCGCGGAGCAGACGCTGCGTCTCGTTTTCGGGGCTGCGCCCATTCCATTCTCGATACCGGACGCGCTGAAAGGGCAGATCCTCGTCGGCGATTTCATCTATTCGAGGTACCGGTTGGCGATGCTCGCCGTAGCGGTAACCGCGGTTGCCGGGCTGTGGTATCTGCTGCAGCGAACGCCGTTCGGCCGCGTCGTGCGCGCCGGTGTGCAGAACCCCGACATGGTTGCGGCCCTGGGCATTTCGCTTGCACCCTACATGTCGAGCGTGGTTGCCGTCAGCGTGGCACTGGCGGCGTTGGCCGGCGTGCTGCTCGCGCCCATAACGGGGGTGCATCCGGCGATGGGGGCGGAAATCCTGACGGCATCGTTTGTCGTGGTCGTCATTGGCGGCCTCGGCTCGTTCTGGGGGGTGGTCTATGCCGCGATGATCGTCGGCGTGGTACGCGGACTGACGGTTTATTACTTCCCGCCGGCCGCGGAAGCCTCGATGTATCTGTTGATGCTGCTCGTGTTGCTGTTCCGCCCGCGCGGGCTGTTCGGCGAACGCATCGTGCGTTTCGAATGAACGCGTTGCGCTCGCCGCTGGCTGTGTCCGCGCTGGTCCTTGTGGCATTGCCGTTCGCATTGCTCGCCGGCGGCCTCACGCTGACCAGCGCGACCGACGTCGTGATCTTCGCGATCGCCTGCATGGCGCTCAATGTGCTCGTCGGGCACACGGGACTCGTTTCGTTCGGGCACGGTGCCTGGTTCGGACTCGGGGCCTACGCGGCAGCGCTGTCGCAGAAATACTGGTTTGCGGCCTCCGTGCTGTGGCCGATGTTGTTCGCCCTGGCGTTTCTGGTCGTCGCAGCGGTGCTGGTGGGTTTCCTGGTGTTACGCCGGCGCGGTGTGTATTTTTCCCTGTTGACGCTCGCCTTCTCCGCGCTGAGCTACACCGTCGCGTTTCGATGGACGGCGTTCACCGGTGGCGAGAATGGACTGGGTGGCGTCACACGCGCGAACTGGTTCGGCGCGGACCTCGAGAACCGTTGGATCTATTACACATTGGTGGCGGGCATCGGGCTGGCAGTGGTGTATCTGCTCGGGCGTTTCCACCGCTCGCCAATCGGCAGCGTGTTGCTGGCGATCCGCGAGAACGAGCAGCGCGCGCAGTTCGTCGGCTATGCGAGCACCCGCTACAAACTGATCGCGTTCGTCATCTCGGCCACCCTCACCGGCTTTGCGGGCGCTTTGTTCGCGTTCCATCACCGGTTCGCATCCGCCGATCCCACTGCAATTGCATTCTCCGGCGAACTGCTGGCGATGGTGATCATCGGCGGAATGCGCAGCCTGCTCGGCCCGGCGCTGGGCGCGCTGTTCTACGTCCTGTTCCGGGAGTATCTGTCGATCTGGACGCCAAACTGGTTGTTGTTCTTCGGGTTGCTGTTCGTGGCGTTCATTATCTTTTCACCGACTGGTCTGGTTGGTGTCTGGCGACGGCTGACTGCGCCGATGCGAAAGCAGACCATCGAGGCAGCGGCGATGGCGGCGCGAACCATCGAATCCGATATTCCGATTCCGCAATTCCTCGCGTCTGCCGGACGGCGCGACACGCCCGTTCTCCTGGTGGATGGGATCGCCAAGGCATTCGGCGGCATAAACGCTGTCGAGGATGCCAGTCTCTCGGTGATGGATCGCACGTTGCATGCGCTGATTGGACCCAACGGTGCGGGCAAGACCACGGTCTTCAATCTGGTTTCCGGGTTGTACCAGCCCGATCGCGGATCGGTGCAACTCGCCGGCCGCGACATCACCGGTCAGCCACCGTACCGCAATGTGAGCGCGGGCCTGGCGCGCTCGTTCCAGATCACCAACCTTTTTCCCGCGCTCACCATCGAAGAGAACCTGCGGCTCGCGGTGCAGGCGCGTGATCCAAGTCGTTTCAACGGCTGGACGCACACCGGATCGATCGCGCCGGTGATGGACAGGACGCGTGAACTGATCCGCTTCCTCGGGCTGTCCGGGATCGAGCGCGCCGAGGCGGGTTTTCTGTCCTACGGCGGCCAGCGGCTGCTCGATATGGGACTGGCGCTGGCGGCCCGCCCTCAGGTGCTGCTGCTCGACGAGCCGCTCGCGGGACTCGCCGCGGCCGAGCGGGAACGGGTCGGCCGCCTCATCAAGCGCATTTCACGGGAAATTCCGGTGGTGTTGGTCGAGCATGACATCGATCGGGTATTCGCGCTGGCGGATCGGGTAACGGTAATGAACGAAGGACGCGTGCTCATCGACGGTACGTCCGACGAAGTGCGACGGAGCGAGGCCGTGCAGCAAGTGTATATCGGCTCCGGCGTTGCCACACTGGCTGCCACTGCGCGCGGCCACACAACTTCGGCCGGGGCGCCGGGGCTGCTCTCGCTCGAACACGTTGACACGTTCTATGGCAAGAGCCACATCGTGCGCGATGCCTCGTTGAATGTGCACGAACACGAAATCATCGCGCTGCTGGGGCGCAATGGAGCGGGCAAGTCGACGCTGCTCAAGACCATTATCGGCATCGCGCGCCCCGGCGCCGGCCGCATCAGACTGGGCGATGTCAACCTTGCCAACCTCCCGGCGGCGCAGATCGCAAGGCTGGGCATCGGGTACGTGCCCCAGGGGCGGGGCCTGTTCGCCGGCATGAGCGTGCGCGCCAATCTCGAGCTCGGCAGGTTGAAGCGCGCCAGCGGAGCGGGCGCGGTGTGGAGTGAAGATAAGATTCTTGAATTTTTTCCGCGCCTGAAAAACCGCATCGATACGCCCGCCGACTTCCTCTCCGGGGGCGAGCAGCAGATGGTCGCGGTGGCGCGCGCGCTATCCGGCCATGTGCGCGTGTTGCTCCTCGACGAACCCTTCGAGGGACTGGCGCCGGCGGTGGTCGAGGAATTATTCGAGGCCTTCGATCGGTTACGCGCCGAGGTGGCGATGGTCATCGTCGAACATAATCTTGATCTCGTTCTTGCTCTGGCCGACCGCGCCTACGTGCTGGAACGCGGCAGCGTCGTGCATCAGGGGCCTGCCGCGGCTCTGCGCGAGGACCTCGAATTGCGCCGGCGCGTGCTCTGGATGTGAGGGTGGCAGCGACGCGAATTCCGGGATCGGGCGACTGGGTGAATAATTGACAAAGCGATTAAGGGATTAAGTAATCAAGTGATTCTGTCCGCTCAATCACGCAATCACAAATTAGGGAATCCCCATCGTTTCACCAGCTGATTCCGCCCTCGTCCAAACCGGTCGCCGTCTCACGTCATTGCATAACAAGTTTTTTATCTTACTCAAGGCGATGCTGCCAGGGCGCACGCGCGTCATTCACTGTTAAAAAATGCCCTGCCCCGGAAGTATTCAGCAAGGGAGGTACCTGAATCCCGGGACAGGGCATTGGGAAACGCTAGACCATCCTGCCAGCCTGCCTTACTTTGCGGATCAATTCGGTCATCTGCCTGGAAACGATGCTGCAGAATGCGTCGGAGCCGAAGGGATCGACTTCAGCGATGCATTGGAACGGCATACACGTTTCCGTAACCCAGAGCGCACCGTCCGCTGTGGAGATGGACAACGCGTGCTGTTCGCTCGGGCTGCAAACGCCTTTCGAGCGGATGTGTATGCGATATTTTTGTGGTCGAAGGTGGTGTCGGACCAGAATATTGTTGGCTCGCTGAACGGCGTCGTCGACTGTTTTGAAGTAATCGTCTTGTGCCCGCATTTGCAATCTCCTCGGTACTCGTGATGCTCCCTCACCGTCTTTTTAACCCTGAGTATTCACTCTTGCAAGGGGCAAAAGCGTCGGTTTTCGGAGACGTGTCACCTGCAAGCGACGGAACAAAGCTGATAACGCGAGAACGCTGAAAGATGTGACTATCGTGAGCACGTGACTATGGACTAAAGCACGGCGCCCCGCGCTTCGCGGCGAACGCTTGTATTTGGCGGGCAGGTGTCGATCGATGTTATGTGGGAACTTCGGCGCGACGGCCGTAGATACGGAAATGAATGCGGGCAGCGCTTGCGAAGGCAGCCCGTACCGCACAACGGGCCCGCGTATCCAGCCGACGTAATAGACTTCTCTCTGTGCCAGACCAATCTTCTGCCTCAGCGCCCAGACGCAAGTCCCGGAAAAAGCGCAAGCGCCGCTTTGCAATCTCCAGATTCTGGCCGAACGCACGCTTGCGTCGGCGCTGGTTGCGCACATTGCGACGCGCGCCGCCCATCGCCCAGGCTATTGTTGCGGGCGCAGTCGTCTTCGCACTTTGGCTCGGACTCAATTGGGCCTACCAGGTTATGCGCAAGCCATCGGAGCTGTTTTTTCCTGTTAGCGGCGCGCTTTACAAGACGCCATACGAGACATGGCAAGAATACGGGACCATCTTTCGCGGGCATGCGACGAACGTCATCACGGCTGACCTGCTGGCTGCACTGGCACAGGTGGAAGGATCCGGCAACCCGGTGGCGAGGACGTCCTGGCGCTGGTCTTTACAGCGCCAGCCCTTCGAAGTGTACAGACCGGCGTCGAGCGCGGTCGGGATGTACCAGATGACGGACGCGACATTCGCAGACGCGAGGCGCTACTGCATCCATGATCACCGCGTCGCAGAGGACGGGCGCTGGGACGAATTCAATTCCTGCTGGTTCAACA
>JANMYN010000143.1:0-5259 GCA_031382195.1 Betaproteobacteria bacterium | reverse complement strand
ATCGCGGCAGCAAGAGCCGTCCTCGATGCGGACCACTTCGGCCTCACGAAGATCAAGCGGCGCATTCTCGAGCACCTCGCGGTGCGCAAGCTCAACCCCGACGGGAAAAGCCCGATCCTGTGCTTCGTCGGCCCGCCCGGCGTGGGCAAGACCTCGCTGGGGCAGTCGATTGCGCGCGCCACCGGGCGCAAATTCCAGCGTGTTGCACTCGGCGGCACGCATGACGAGGCGGAGATCCGTGGCCACCGCCGCACCTACATCGGCGCATTGCCGGGCAATATCATGCAGGCGATCCGCCGCGCGGAATCGCGCACCGGAGTTCTGATGCTCGACGAGATCGACAAGCTTGGCGCGGGAGGTTTCCATGGCGATCCGTCGAGTGCGCTGCTGGAAGTGCTCGATCCGGAGCAGAACTCGAAATTTCGGGACAACTATCTCGGCGTGGATTTCGACTTGTCGAAGGAGATGTTCATCGCCACCGCGAACCAGCTCGATACGATTCCCGGACCGTTGCGCGACCGCATGGAAGTCATCCAGCTTCCTGGCTATACCGAGGAAGAAAAACTCGAGATCGCCCGGCGCTATTTGGTGAAGCGCCAGCTCGAATCGAACGGATTGAGGCCCGAGCAGGCGATCGTTACGGATGGGGCCGTTCGCGCGATCATCGCCGATTACACCCGCGAGGCCGGGGTACGCAACCTCGAACGCGAACTCGGTGCGGTGCTGCGCTCCGTGGCAATGAAGATCGCCGAAGGACAGGCCGAATCCGTGACGCTCGATGCGGCGGATCTGCACGCCATTCTCGGCGCGCCCCGGTTCGAGAACGAGCTCGCGCAACGCACGGCGATGCCGGGCGTGGCGACTGGACTGGCGTGGACACCGGTGGGGGGCGACATCCTGTTCATCGAGGCGACGCGGGTTCCCGGTTCCGGCAAGCTCATCCTCACCGGGCAACTCGGCGACGTGATGAAGGAGTCGGCACAGGCGGCGCTGACCCTGGCCAAGATGTACATCGGTGAATCCCTCGATAAATTCGACCTGCACGTGCACGTGCCCGCGGGCGCGACGCCGAAAGATGGCCCGAGCGCCGGCGTGGCGATGTTTCTTGCGCTGGCGTCGCTGCTGGCCGGCAAGCCGGTTCGAGCCGATGTCGCGATGACCGGGGAGATCTCGCTGCGCGGTCTGGTGCTGCCGATCGGCGGCGTGAAGGAAAAGGTGCTGGCCGCGCTGCGCGCCGGCATCAAGACTGTGATGCTGCCCAAGCGCAATGAGAAGGACCTCGAGGACGTGCCCGTGGCGGCACGCGAGAAACTCGAGTTCGTTTACCTGGAGACCGTCGAGGATGCCGTGCGCTGCGCGATGGGCGTGGAAGCGGCACAGCTTTTTTCGCCGCGAGACAAGAAAGCGGCGTAAATAACTGCAGGGACGAGGGGCGAGGGTCGAGTGAAAAGACGAAACCTCTAGTCTTCTTGAAACCCCTCGTCCCTCACCCCTCGTCCCTCGCCCCTGCGCGGCAAGCTGCCGCGGATCACCTTGTTCTTTAGTGCTCGCCTCTAAGTCCTTCTGGGCGCGAAATCTCTTGACGGTTTTTTCAAGCGTCCGTCATGCGCGCGCGATGCCGGAACAGCGAATCACTCGATTGCCGATCAGGATGCAGGTACGATAGCGGCACACGCAAAATTACAGTTATCGCAACAAGAACCGTTCGAACGGCCGTGACCCTTCAGCAAAAGCGCCTCGTTGCGCTCGTCGACTACGCACAACAGTCGTTGCGCACGCGCAGCCGGGTGGTCTCGAATGTCGCCGATCACGGTAGCTTCCTGCTGTTCGACCATCAGGCCGGCGCCATTGAAGGCGTACGGCTCAATGACGGCGGCGCGGACGGTGACGACGAAATCTGGCTGTCGGTTTCCCACCCACCGGGACCGGAAGTTCCGCCACAATCCGACAGTGCCTGGCTGGCGCCCTGGCTCAACGTGGGCGCGGCAATGCTGGTTGCGCCACAGCTTGCCGCCGAGATCGAGGGAGCCGCGCTTATCGCAGCCGGCACGCATCGGGACATCGGCAATCCGGCCGCGAGTCTGGCCGAGGCGGCCGATCCCGCCGTGGACCCGCGTTCGCGCGTGCGTTTTGCCGATTACGGGTTTCGTGCGCAAGTCGAGGCTCAGTACGCTCGCTATCTCGAAACTGTCTGGACACCGTGGGCCGAAGCCGAGCGCAAGCGCAGGCGCCTCGCCAATCTCTACGTCAAACTCTTCACGTTGCAGCAGGAACTCGCCGGGGCACTGATCGAGGGCCAACTCGAACTGGTCTGGGGCATGGGCCTCGGTGTTGCCAGGAAATCGGGTACGGCGTTGGCCTATCCGCTGGTCACGCGGCTGGTCGATCTGAGCTTCGATGCCGAAACGCAGGCGGCCGAGATTCGCCCGCGCGATGTCGACCCGCGGCTGGAACTCGAACTTTTCGCACAGGCCGAAGGACCCGCCGCCGTGGAAGCGGAGAAGGCCGCCGAGGACTTTCTGGCGAACGCGGCGGAACCGCTGTCGCCTTTCGCGCCTTCGACCTATGAACCGCTGCTCGCCATTGCCAGGCGTTGCCTCGGAGCCGGCCCGAGCACAGCCGATGCACCGGGTCCGCTCGCTCATGTCACAGCTACTGGCGACGAAGCCCTGACAATCACCAGCGCCTGGGTTTTGTTTGCGCGGCCGCGCAGTACCAATGTGACGATGCTGGACCTGGAGCGTTTTCGCGTGCTGCTGAACGCGCTCGACGAGGACGCCCCGCTTCCCGAGGCGGTCGCCGCCCTGGTGACCGAACCCGCAACCGAAAACGCGCAACTCACGCTGCCGGTGTATCGCGGCGTGAGTGCCGTGTACCACGAGAGCGCCGCGCCAGAATCCGCGCGGGCACAAGACTTATTTTTCCCGAAGCCCTTCAACGATGAGCAGGCGCGCATCGTGCAGTTGCTCGAGGCCTCCGGTGGCGTGGTGGTGCAGGGTCCGCCGGGCACGGGCAAGACGCACACGATTGCCAACATCATCTGCCACTGGCTGGCCAACGGCCGCCGCGTTCTGGTGACGTCGATGCGCGATCCGGCGCTCGCCGTGCTGCGCGACCAACTTCCCGAAGCCATCCGGCCGCTGGCGCTCTCGCTGCTCGCCGCCGAGCAGGACGGCGCGAACCAATTCGAGCATTCGATCCAAAAAATCGCCAGCGAAGTGCAAAGCCTCGATGCGCTCGCGCTGAGCCGCGACATTGCGCGGTTGGAGCAGACCATCGATGCTTTTCATGGCCGCTTGAAGCGCATCGATACCGACCTGGGGCGCTGGGCGAAACTCAATCTCTCGCGCATCGAACTGCGGGACGAGAGCATAGACCCGCAGGATGCCGCCGCCGAGGTCTTGCAAAACAAGGGACGGTTCGAGTGGATTGCGGATACTCTCGGGGTCGGGCCACAGTATGAGCCACGCTTTTCCAGCGACGATATTGCGCGCCTGCGCGAAGCGCGCCGGCAACTCGGCGGCGAGATCGACTACGCGGGCAACGTGCTTCCGATGCGCGCCGACTTTCCCGACACGTTGCAGTTGGTGAGAGCGCATGACGAACTGCAGCGTTTCACCGCGCTCATCGCACTGGCGCGAGCCACGGAACTGCCGGCGCTCGCGGGCTCGGGCGCCGAGGCAATCGCTCAGGCACGGGCACTCTCCGAGCGCATCGCCCGGATCAAGGCGCTGCGCGAGGAACTCGTCGCGCTACGCCCGCCCTGGCCCGATGAAGTCGTTGAACGCATGAAGCGTAGCGAGCCCGGCCCGGCGTTTGAGGTGCTGGATGCGCTTGCCTCCGACATGGAAGAGGCCGTCGCGCAACGCATGAAGTCGCTGGCCCGGCCGGTCGTCCTGCCTGAGATGGCGGAAACGGACGCCGGATTTTTGCAGGCGGTTACAAACCTGGCCGGGGGCCGCCGGGCCTTCGGTCTGTCGTCCCTGTTCGGTAAGTCGGAAGCGGCGAAACTGCTCGAAATGGTGCGGGTCAGCGGCACTTTACCGGCGCAGACAGCCGACTGGCAGTGCGTTCTCGACCATCTCGCATTGCAGAAAAAACGACGCGCGCTCACCGCGCGCTGGAACGCGCTTGCGCGGGAGCTTGGATTCCAGTCGGTTCTGTCGATCGACGCGAAAGGGCGGCTGTCCGCAGATTCTCAGATCGCCATGTATGCCAAGATTAAATTGATCGCGAGGGAGGAAGTTGAGCTTTCGCACGCGGCAATGAACCTGTTCCCGGCGTGGCCGCGTGCCGCTTTTGCGGGACTGGACGAAGCGGCACTGGCCGAAGTGGAAAACGCGCTGTCCCGCCATTTGAACAAGAATCAGCTGGGACAGATCTCCGGCGTACTGGAGGATTTACATCGTGCGCTGGAAGGCAAGCGCGGCAAGATCGTCGATGAGCTGCGCGATTTCCTGGCGCGCACACTGGGTAATCCTGCACTCGATGAGTCGGCCGTGCTTGCGCAATGGGGTGTGCTCATGGCGGAGCTGGCACGCCTGCATGCGCTTGCCGGACCGCTGGCGATCGTCAACGAGGTCACCGCGAGGATCGCCGAATCCGGTGCGCCGAAACTGGCGCAGACCCTGAGGCAGGCTGCCCAGGACAACGAAGACAAGACGCTGCCCGAGACGCTGCTGCGCGACTGGCGGTTGCGCCGGCTCGCCACGCATCTGCATGCAATCGATGCGCAGGAGGAGTTCAAGAAACTCTCCGCGGCGCGAGCCGGCATCGAACACGACCTCGCGCGCGCCTACGACGATCTGGTCGTCAAGCGCACCTGGCTGAAGCTTGCGCAGAATGCCACCCCCAGCGTGCGCGCGGCGCTGCAGGCTTATCTCAATGCCATCCAGCGCATCGGCAAAGGTACCGGCAAACGCGCGTTCCGCTACCGTCGCGACGCGCGATTCGCGGCCGCCGAGGCGCACCGCGCGGTGCCCTGCTGGATCATGCCGCACCATCGCGTTTCCGAATCGCTGCCGGCGCAGCTCGGCTGCTTCGACCTGGTCATCATCGACGAAGCGTCCCAATCCGACCTCTCCGCGCTGCCGGTGCTGTTGCGCGCGCGCAAGCTTCTCATCGTGGGCGACGATCGACAGGTGTCGCCACAGGCCATCGGGCTCGAAGAGGAAAGAGTGAAATCGCTGATGCAGCGCTATCTCCCGGAACAAGTGCCGCTGTTCCGCGCGCAAATGTCGCCGGATCGCTCTATCTACG
>JANMYN010000134.1:0-1983 GCA_031382195.1 Betaproteobacteria bacterium | reverse complement strand
TATTGATCGCCTGTTGCACTGTTCGCAGTGATTGCTCGAGACGCTGCAATTGTTGGTCAATGCTGTCCTGTTTCAGGTGCAATTCCTTGACTCCGGAGTCCAGTGCACGAGCCTTTTCTTCGAGCCCGGGCGTGACCACGGTAACCGCCGTTGCATCGGCGCCGCAGAGCTGCATCAGTTGTTTGCATTCCTGTGGACCGGGTTTATCGCCAAGCTCGAGCGCACGACGCAGCGTGATCGCAGCGCGCGGCTTGGCAGGCGTTGCGTCTATGACGGAGTCGCCCGCAGGCGTGGCGGTAGCGCGGCTCGAACGGCGCGTCGCATTCGTCTGGGCGCTGGACTTTACCGGCGCGGCAGAGTCTGCCTTTGCCGATTTGCGAAGCTCGCGCAGGTCTGGAAACCACAGCACTGTGCCCGCCGCGACTTCGCGGCTGCGGCCGTCCGGAAATATTTTCGGGTTGCCCGCGAGCACTTGGTGCACCAAGTTCTGCTGCGTCCCGCGGTGGGCAGGGAAGAGTACCGCGGCTATGCTTTCGACGGTGTCGCCGGGCAGCAAACTCAGGCGAAAGCCCGGTCGCTGCACCGATTGTGCGCTGGCGGCATGGGCCGGCGTTTTGGGCAGCGCAGGCGCAATCAGCGCGGAGAAATGGCGGGCGTAGAGCGGGGCGCCGGCACACTGCACCCTCAGTACCAGCGCCAGCGCAGGCGCGGCAATCCGTTCCTCGGTGCTGATCTCCACCGCGCTGCCTGCTGCATTGAGTTTCAGGTTTGCCTTGCGAAGGAAAGGCATTTCCGAACCCGGCGCATCGCTCTCCGGGCCCATGAACAGGCATTCATTGGATATGTGCTCTTGCGGAAGGGAATCCAGCGTGGCGATGGCCAGGAATGGCTCGCCCTGGCGGGATTTTACGGTGAGGCGCCAAAGATCTACTGGCGCGGCGAGTGCACCAACAAGGGTGAAAAAACCGGCCAAGGCCGTAATCGCCTGCCACGCCGCCTGTGGGGGGATCGGTCTAAGCACTCGCTTTAAACTATATGTTGTAGGGGTTCAGCGCATATTCACCATATATAGTGTCAGCCAGTTTAGCCCGAACTCGCCGAGGGCGCAACGCCTGTGCCGGGCCAGTTGCGGCCTTCGCAAGGTACGAGGTCAAGGCGGTGCGCCGCCAAAGACCTATCGCATTAAAGAACTTCCGCCGCGCGATCTGCCAGGCGCGAGCGTTCGCCGCGCATGAGCGTGACGTGGCCGCTGTGCGTCCAGCCCTTGAAGCGATCCACCACGTAAGTCAGACCCGAACTGCCTTCAGTCAGATAGGGCGTGTCGATCTGGGAAATGTTGCCGAGGCAGACTACCTTGGTACCCGGGCCGGCGCGTGTTATCAGGGTTTTCATTTGTTTGGGCGTGAGATTCTGCGCCTCGTCGATAATCAGGTACTTGTTGATGAAGGTGCGGCCGCGCATGAAGTTCAGGGACTTCACTTTTATGCGCGAACGGATCAGGTCGCGCGTGGCGGCGCGGCCCCATTCGCCGGCCTCGTCATCAGTCTTGTTGAGCACATCCAGGTTGTCATCGAGCGCACCCATCCAGGGCGTCATTTTTTCCTCCTCGGTGCCGGGCAGGAAGCCAATGTCCTCGCCCACCGGCACGGTGACCCGGGTCATGATGATTTCGGAATAGACCTTGTCCTCGAGTGTCTGCATCAGACCGGCCGCGAGGGTCAGCAGTGTCTTGCCGGTTCCGGCCTGGCCCAGCAAGGTGACGAAGTCGACATCCGGATTCATCAGCAGATTCAGCGCAAAGTTCTGTTCCCGGTTGCGGGCCACGATGCCCCAGATATTGTTTTTCTGATGGGTGTATTCGCGGATGGTCTGCAGGATCGCGGTCTTGCCGCTTTGTTCCTTGACCTGCGCGTAGAACGGCTTCTCGGCCTCCAGGAACACGAATTCATTGACCATCAGGCTGTCACACACCGGTCCGTGCAC
>JANMYN010000620.1:0-10717 GCA_031382195.1 Betaproteobacteria bacterium | reverse complement strand
ATCAGAACAACCTTGTCGCGATACTTCTCGGCCGGAATCTTTCCGGTAATTACATCGTAGAAGGAGTCCAGCGGAAATGCCGGCTTGCCGTCCCTGTCCTTGTAGAAGTAGCTGTGCATCTGCAAGTAGGGATCGGTATTAACGGTGAGGTTGCCCACCTTGATGCCCTCGCCCAATCGCATCTCGATGTCTCCGGGACCGAGGTTGAGACTTTTGGCCGCGAGCATCAACGAAAAGGAAGGGAAATACTGGTCGTAGTAGCGAACCACCAGGGGTTCGGTTCGCGTACTGCCGTCGATGTCGGGGAGCGCATTCAGGTGACCAATGGCGGCGGCGCCACCGGCGATTTCCTGCAGCGGCGTGACGGCTTGCGACGTTGGTACCGGGAATATGTTGTTGTTTGCCGCGCCAACACGGTCCGCTACCTTCGTAATTTGGTTCTTCAGTACATAATCGGGAAGAGGCTTGTCAGGATTGCCGCGCGGTTCACCAAGTACGAATAACATCGGCAGAGCAACGTTGCCCGCTTCGGTAACGGCGGCTGCAAGCTTACGATCACTGTTCAGTGCGTCTTCGGCCTCTCCGAGTATGGACGCAAATTGCCCAAGAGTCTGCTGCTGGGGCGGAGGCAGCGTCTGATACAACTCGGTGAGCTTCTGGATGTAGGCCAGGCCTGGATCTATTTGCGGCTCGAAAAAGAAAGATGCATAGCCGACCACTTTCGCGCCGGCCTGCCTCAGCTTTCCGATCATCTGCGCATGAATTTCACGCGACCAGGGCCAGCGTCCGATGTTGGCGATGCTCTGATCGTCGATGGCGATCACAGCGACGCGCGTCGATGGGGCGTGACTGGATGCACGGACGCCCCAGTCATAAGCCAAGCGTTCGAGACTTTGGACCAGATCGCTCCCGGATGCGAAAAACAGCATCAGTGCAACGATGAGTCCGAGGAACCAGTCGGCTTTCCAAAAGGCCGTTTTCTTCATGCCACCCACCCCTGATTGGATGCCTGAAGCCTTTGATTTCTAGCTAATTAAGGCGTTTAAGCTAGAGATTCTACGATATTCCCGCCAAAAGTATATGATTTTTTGTGAAACTGGCCTTCCAATGGCATGGCTATTAGAACCGCAACGACAGTCTTCCAGCCCATTCAGTCGCCATTTTCACAATAAAGCCTGCTCGCATCCAGAATTAAGCACAGCGAGCTGACGCGCGACCAGCCACGGTTGGGCGCAAATCGTCTTAGAAGAAGCCGGATATTGCGCCGCCGACGACGCCGATGATAATTGCCGCAAGCCGGTCGCTCGAATGGTGCAAACGCAACGCCAAGCGGCACACAACAGCAAAGTAATGCAGTAATGAATTCGGCAGTTTGGAGGATAGAAAGTTGAAGTGATAGCTACGAATGCAACGGCGTGCAGCATATCGGGCAGGCGGCTGACCAAATACACGGGCCTCTCATTGCAACGGATGCCCAGCGTGACCTGATGTGGCCGTCGCCTCGTTGTCTTGACCCTTATGCACTTGCCACGTCAGAGTACCTATCGGTCCTACCGGAACCATGTGCAGCGCTCTCCGAATGGCAGCGCATATTACCTGCCGTGGGAAGGGGCTCGGCAAACACAGCCACCCCGGAGAGTGACGCCGCGAAGGGACGCCTCTGGGTAACAAGCGCATCTTCGGACATTCCGGCGAGACGCTCGATGCAGCACGAAACTGCGGTGATGTGCCGATAACGACTAAGTTACGCTGAGTCGGATCGGGTCCGCTCGTCATTGCGAATCCGTACTCAACCGAACAATACCAGCAGCCAGACCACGACCACGTTTACCAAGGACATCATCACGGCCGCGCTGCCGATATCCTTGGCGCGCTTGGCCAACTGATGATGCTCCAACGACACGCGATCGACAGTCGCTTCCACAGCCGAGTTCAGCAACTCGACGATCAGCACCAGAAACACCGAGGCAATCATCAACCCTTTCCCCAGCCCGGACCCCGGCAGAAACAGTGCCAGCGGTATCAGCAACACAGCGAGCAGAGCCTCCTGCCGGAATGCGTCTTCGTGCCGATAGGCCGCTCTCAGCCCTTCCATCGAATAGAACAGCGCGTTCCATATGCGCCGCAGGCCGGTCTTGCCTTTATGCGGGCTTTCTATCTGACTGGAATCCATGTTAATTCCGATTCGTGGTTACGTTGACCTGACCCAATGAAGAAACCAGCAGGCCATGAGGCGCCGAATTTCGCGCCGGCCGCCAACTGCCGGCCTCCGGGTTGTGTGCTCTCGCAACCTCGATGAGACCGCCCAGCGCCTGCAATGCATCGGCTTCGCTCAGGCGGTCTCATCGCAACATTTTCATTTCAGCGCTGCCAGCACCGCTTCGTAATTCGGCTCATTCGCGATCTCGGACACCAGCTCCGAATGCAGGACCGTGTTGTCTTCATCCAGGACGACAACCGCACGTGCGGTCAGTCCCTTGAGCGGGCCATCGGCGATGTCCACGCCGTATTTGCCGTGAAAATCCTTGGCTCGGAATGTCGATAAAGTCACCACGTCGCTCAGGCCTTCGGCGCCGCAAAAACGCGACATGGCGAACGGCAGGTCGGCGGAGATGACCAGCACAACTGAATTATTCACGCTGGAAGCCCTTTGGTTGAAGACGCGTGTGGACTGCTGACAGGTGGGCGTATCCAGGCTGGGAACGATATTCAGGACCTTGCGCTTGCCGGCGTAGTTCTTGAGCGAGATGTCGCCAAGATCCTTGCCGGTCAGAGTGAAATCCGCAACGCCTTCACCTTTCTTGGGCAGCTTGCCGGCCACGGTTACGGGATTGCCCTTCAATGTTACGGTTGCCATCCAGATCTCCTATTAAAAAAGTTTGACCCAAACGCACTTGGGACTGCCCGCGGCGTTCATCTGCTCTGGGCGAGGGGTTAAATCCAAAATGCTTTTCTGAGCGCGGTTTCAATGAGCCTACGCCTCGCCCCGGCCCTGGTAGCCTTGCGCGTTCCGCAGAGCCACCCGTTCCGATTTATCGATGGACTCGAGTTTAAAATCCAGGTCTCGCAGCCGTCCGCATTGATTTTGATTTTCTCCCGAGCGGTTTCATAAATCCATTGAGTAACTTCGATCCTCAGGACACGACATCCCCGGCTACCACAAAAGTATGTTCTATTGGGCCCATTGCATTCGGGGTGAACCGCCGCTGGCAAAGCAACGCCTTATTTTACCGATCCTGCAGGCAAGAATTTTCAGCGCCGAGCTTTCACGGATAGAACATATAAAGGCGGTAGCCGGCGGCACGCAGGGCGCCGGTATCGAGAAAGAGCTGTATCGGCATTTCGGTGCCTGCTTTCAATCCCCCGGCCTGCGCAGCCGGAGGCAGGTACTCTGCAGGCAGGAAGACACGACGCGCAATGGCTTCTTCCAGGGAATTGGTCAGCGTCAATTCGAACGCCGGGTAGGCCAATTCAATGGGCGCACGGTTTCGTACTGATAGCAGCAATTGAATTTCGCTCGGATGTGAAGGGTCGACGGCTTTCAGATCGGAGGCTTCTATATGCAGATAGCTCGATAACTTCGGCAATCCGATGGTACATCCGAAAGACTCGCAAAACCGTACGTAAAAAACGCGCGCATGTGGAATCAACACCATTAATTCGGTGCGCAACGCGTAGGCAGCCTGCCCAGCAAGCACCGCTGCCAGAATTAGCGTCAGTACCGCCCAAAGCACGGTGCGCTGCGGTGATTCTGGCATCCTGAATTCCCACTCGTACAGGCTCGCGGCGGGATCCGGTCGTGGCGGCTGAGGTCCGTCATTGCGTATCACAGGCGATTCTGTCTCTGCGGCACGCGCGCCCAACTCGATAGCGGATCGATTTTCTTCCGGAACCTTCGCCGCGCTCGCTGCTGGGTCCTGTGATGTAGGTTGTGGTTCCTGGGCAGTCAGCGTGGCGAAGGCGTCGAATATTTTCTGGCAATGACCGCAACGGACCTGTCCACTCGATGCCTGTAGTTGCTGCGTGGTAACGCGGAAGCTGGTATCGCAGTTCGGACAGCGGGTGTACAAGTCCATGCCACCGGCCTCAGTTCAGACGGGTGCCGCTCAATCGCACCCAGCCATCGTCCATGGCTGGCGCTTCAATATCGAACCAAGGCCGATAAGCGTCCGCCACATCTGCTGCCTGGGGCGGCAAAATTCCGGAAAGCACCAGCGACCCGCCGGGAACGGTCAGCCTTGCAAGCAAGGGCGCGAGGACTTTCAGAGGATTGGAAAGAATATTTGCCAGTACGACATCCGACGGCTCGGGTAGAGCCTGATCCGCATTGGAAAATTCTGCGGCCACAAGATTACGCTCCGCATTGTAGCGGCTCGATAGCACAGCCTGCTCGTCAATATCGACGCCTTGCACGCGAGCCGCGCCAAGTTTGGCCGCTGCTATCGCCAGAATGCCGGAGCCGCAGCCATAGTCGGTTACGCTGCAACCGGGGGAAAGATACTGGTCCAGCCAGTCCAGGCACAGACGCGTAGTGGGATGACTGCCGGTACCGAAGGCGAGACCGGGATCGAGAATGATGTTGATCGCTGCCGGATCCGGTCTGGCGTGCCAGCTGGGCACGATCCACAACCGTGAAGACACGCGAATAGGGGCGAATTGGCTCTGGCTCAATCTGACCCAATCCTGTTCCGGAATTTCTGTAATTTTGTAATCGGGTGTGGCGGAAATGCCGGATGCAGCCATGGCACGCTCGAGTAGGCCAGGCAAGTTCTCTTCGGGAGCAAAAAGGGCGGTTACGCGATTCGATCTGAATGCGACCTCGAGATCTTGCCCCGGCTCGTCGAAAATCGGCGTTTCGCGCTCCGTGCCAGCCTGGGCATCGGCGAGGTCTACGGAAAACGCCCCCACCTCCAACAAAGCATCGGATACCGCCGATACCTTTGCGGCGTCCACCATCAATTCGATCGCAAGCCAGGCGATAGGGCGCCTCCGTGATGTCCGAAGCTACTCGACCTTGCCGTACTTGGCGAGCTTCTCTTCCAGATAGTGGATGCTGGTACCACCGCGCATGAACGACGTGTCGAGCATGAGTTCCTGGTGCAAGGGCAGGTTGGTTTGAATGCCCTCCACGATCATTTCGGACAGTGCAATGCGCATTCTCGCGATGGCCTGCTCGCGCGTATCGCCGTAAGCGATAACCTTGGCGATCAGCGAATCATAATATGGCGGCACGAAGTAGCCATGGTAGACATGCGAGTCCACCCTGATGCCGGGACCACCGGGCACATGCCACGATGTGATGCGTCCAGGTGACGGCGTGAATTTGAACGGATGCTCGGCGTTGATCCGGCATTCAATGGCATGACCACGAAAATTGACATCCTTCTGTCGGAACGGCAACTTCTCGCCGGCCGCGACCAATATCTGGGTTTTGACAATGTCCACCCCGGTGATCATCTCGGTGACCGGATGCTCCACCTGGACGCGAGTGTTCATTTCAATGAAATAGAACTCGCCATTTTCGTAGAGGAACTCGAAGGTGCCCGCGCCGCGGTACCCGATTTTGCGGCAGGCGTCGGCGCAGCGTTCGCCTATGCGCGCGCGTTCCTTCGTGGGAATCAGCGGCGCAGGCGCCTCCTCGATAATCTTCTGGTGACGGCGCTGCATGGAGCAATCTCGATCGCCGAGATAAACGGCATTCCGGTGTTCATCGGCCAGCACCTGGATCTCGACATGTCGTGGGGTTTCGAGAAATTTTTCCATGTACACCGTCGGATTGCCGAACGCGTTCTTGGCTTCCTGACGCGTCATCGCCACCGCGTTTATTAAGGCGGCCTCGGTATGCACCGCACGCATGCCGCGGCCGCCCCCGCCGCCGGCCGCTTTGATAATGACCGGGTAGCCGACCTTGCGCGCAATCTTGACGATATCCTGCGGCTCCTCAGGCAGCGCTCCTTCGCTGCCCGGCACGACGGGAACGCCCGCCTTGATCATGGTGTTCTTGGCGCTGACCTTGTCGCCCATCAGGCGAATGGTGTCGGGACGCGGGCCGATGAATACAAATCCACTTTTCTCAACGCGCTCGGCGAAATCGGCATTTTCCGAGAGGAAACCGTAACCCGGATGGATGGCCTCGGCGTCGGTGACTTCGGCAGCACTGATGATCGCCGGAATATTGAGATAGCTGTCGGCGGACGCGGCCGGGCCGATGCAAACCGATTCATCGGCAAGCCGCACGTATTTGGCTTCGGCATCGGCGACGGAATGCACCGCAACCGTCTTGATCCCCAGTTCGCGGCAGGCACGCTGGACACGGAGGGCGATTTCGCCCCGATTCGCGATAAGTATTTTTTCGAACATACGGGACTCTGGGTGAACAGCTCGGCTCAGCGACGGCCGGGCAAATAGCTACCCGATTATGAATAGTGGTTGGCCGTATTCGACTGGTTGGCCGTTCTCGACCAGCACTTTCTTGACGACACCACCCTGGTCGGCTTCGATTTCGTTGAGCAACTTCATTGCCTCGATGATGCAGAGGGTTTCGCCTGCGTTAATGTTCTGGCCAATTTCGACAAAGGGCTTCGACCCAGGCGCCGAGGACCGATAGAAAGTTCCCACCATCGGCGACTTCACGATATGACCCTCTGGCTCCGCCGGCGTACCGCCTACCCCTGGCGCTGTAATCACTGCGGCCGCCGGGGCCGCCACCACCGGCGCAAGCGCCTGCGGGATGGTCATCATGCCTGGATGCCCTGGGCTACCGACGCGGTTGATGCGAACCTTTTCTTCGCCTTCAGTAATTTCCAATTCGGCGATACCGGATTCCTGCACCAGATCGATCAGTTTTTTCAGTTTTCTAAGGTCCATTGGGCAGGTCCCTATTTCGTGGGCACATGAGCAACCGCATAGGCCAGAGCATATTCGTAGCCTTTGGAACCCAGACCGCAAATCGTCCCTACTGCCAGATCGCTGAAGTAAGATTTGCGCCGGAACGGCTCACGGGCATGGACGTTCGACAAATGCACCTCGATGAACGGAATCCGGACCGCGGCCAGCGCATCTCTCAGGGCTACACTTGTGTGAGTAAGTGCGGCCGGATTGATAATGATGAAATCCTCGCCGGATTGTCGGGCCTTTTGTACGCGATCGATGAGTTCGGACTCGGAATTGCTCTGGAAGCTTTCCAGCTTGATGCCGGCTTCGATGGCTTGGACAGCCAATCGTCTGCCGATGTCCGCCAGCGTCTCTCCCCCGTATATCTGCGGCTCCCGGGTGCCGAGAAGATTCAGGTTCGGCCCGTGCAACACCAGAACCTTCCGTAGGCTTCGCGGGGGCGGAGGGTGCGCTTTGCCACCCTTCGAGGTGGTTTTCATGGCGGCCAGTTTGCCGTAGTTAGCGGGTTTTTGTCCAGATTTAAGCGAATTTGATGGCTCCCGCCACATCGATCTTCCAGCGCCAAAGCGCATCTTGGGTGCCTACTGAGTTGCATGTGCCACCGATGCTGCAAGACAATGACGAAAGGCACCCCAATACAGGCTGAAAGTGTGAAATTAACGGAACTTGGCGGGGTTTTAGGCCCAATAGACCGGCATTCGTGCCTGAACCGTTGCAGATCCCTCGAGGTTTTCAGGCAAGACGCAATGCAGACCGGCCACTGCTTAAAGGCTAGCGTTAACCCGGGTCAGGACCGGAAGAAACCGCGCTGCGGACCAAAAGCCGATCACACGGGCATTTTCGATTTCCAATCCATGACGATCGAAGAAGATGATTCCGGGTGGCCCGAAAAGTCCAAAGCGCTTTAAAAGAGCTGCATCGTCCGCGGAATTATCGGTAACGTCCGCCTGAAGCAGCAACATGCCCGCAAGCTGATTTTTTACCTTGCCGTCCTGGAACGTCAATCGCTCCATTTCGCCGCAAGACACGCACCAGTCGGCATAAAAATCCAGCATGATCGGCTTACCTGCATTGGCGACGGCGCGCTCGAGTTCCGCGATCGAGCGCACACGAATAAATGGCGTACGCCCCGGTTGCTCCGTTCCGACCTGCATTCGCAGCCCGGACAAGGGCTGGAAGAGGTCGCGCCCGCCGGAAAGTCCTCCGGCCAGAAGTGCGATGCCGATCAACAGGGCAATAACCCCAATGCCTTTCCACAGCTTGCGAAAGCCGCTTGCGCCTGCTGGAAGGGGGTCGATTGCGTGAAGGTAGATCCCCGATACGATCATCAGCACCGACCAGCACAACATTTGCGCGATAACCGGGATGAGCGGCGAAATCATCCAGACAGCCGCGCAGAGCAAGAGAAAACCGAAGAAATTCTTCACGGTCTGCATCCATGCGCCGGCTTTCGGCAACAGTGCGCCCGCTGAGGTCCCGATGACGAGCAGAGGCAGTCCCATGCCTACGGCCATCATGAAAAGGGCGGACCCACCCAGCAGCACGTCGCGCGATTGGCTGACGTAGAGCAGGGCTCCAGCCAGCGGCGCCGCGACACACGGTCCGACAATGACTGCCGACAACGCGCCCATCGCAAAAACGCCCGCGAGCGTGCCGCCCGTGAGCCGATTACTGGTACCGGTCGCACCGGTTTGCCATGCGCTCGGCAACTGCAATTCGTAGAAACCGAACATGGACAACGCCAATAACACAAAGATGCCGGCAAAAGCGCCCAGGACCCAGGGGTTCTGCAACGCAGTCGACAACAGCGTTCCGGACAATCCCGCAAGGACGCCGGCAATGGCGTAGGCGATTGCCATACCTAGAACATACATCGCGGAAAGCGTAAATCCGCGCAAGCGCGTCACCTTGGCCCCCTGACCGGCGATCAACCCGGAGAGAATTGGAATCATGGGCAGCACGCAGGGAGTGAACGACAGTAGCAATCCAAAACCCAGGAAACTCGCCATGACCAGCCAGAAGTTACCGGTTTTCAGCAACCCCGCGATCTGCCGATCGTCGGGAGGTTTCTGGATCGAATTCGACGCGGTCGACATTGCGTCGCTGGAGGATTGCATTGCCGGGCCTGCCGTCGAAAGTGCCGCGAGCGTTATTCGAACCTGCCGGGTTATGGGGGGATAGCACAATCCTTTTTCACTGCAACCCTGAAAACCGACGTTCAAAATCAGCGGGGTCGGCTCCGGACTATCTCTGCGCAGTCTTATCAGCGCCCGCACCGGCGCATGGAATACCTCGGTTTCCCCGAAATTCGGATCCTGTTTCGTATCTCCGCGCGGCAGGTTCACGGAATCAATGGCCGCTTTTTCTCCGGGCGCGATGGTGAAATGGATCTTGTCTCGATACAAGTAGTAGCTGTCCGCCGGACTCAGCAGCGCGACTAATGTTTGCGCATCTGCGGCACGAACTTCGACGGTGAATGCCTTTTCCACCGGGAGAAATTCGTCCTCGTCACCAGACCGTCTGCTATCGCCCTGAAGACGGGCCAGCAATCCCGGCGATTTCTTCGGAGCGGGCAGTCCGGCATCGGGGTACGCGACAGGCATTAGTTTCGCGCGCTGGGTCAAAGGCGTGTAGCACACGCCAATATCTGCACAACCCTGCGAAACAGCTTTGAGTGTGAAACCTGCGGCCGGCACCGACGTTTTGAGCGGCAATTCGATCGTCAGCGTGCCGCGATAAGTCTCGACCTTGCCGAAGAACTCATCCTCCTTGATCGTACCGGCTGGAAACATTGGCGTGCCAAACTTTATTGACCCTTGCTCGGCCGCAAAGCGAAAGCGATCGCGATACATGTAGTAGCCGTCCGCAATCTGATAGCGCACCTGAATAGTTTCCAGCCCGACGACTTTTGCCGAAAAGCGAAACGCCAGATCGGGATCGAGAAGCTCCCCTGCGGCAATCGCCGGTCCGAACGCAGTCGCCGATAGAATTGCCAGCAGCAGCGTGATGAAACGTTCGGAAATAAATTTCATGATTGAAATGTCGAAATCAGCCGGGGGTTTATTCAGCGGCGGACTCCGCCACCACCCAGTTCAGATACGAGGGCAATCCGGTCGCGACCGTAACGCTCACTATCTCGGGAAGTTCATACGGATGATTGGCGAGAATCTCCGCTTCCAGGCGCGAATAGGCCGGGAGCGAAGTCTTGATCAGCATCGGCACTTCGGTGGCTGTCTCGACCTTGCCCTCCCAGCGATAGACGGACGTACATTCGGCCAGGATATTCACGCACGCCGCGTGGCGGCGCTCGATGAGCAAATTCGCCAGCCGAGTTGCGCTCGCCCTGTCCGGAAGACTGGTCATGACAATAATACTGTTGCGCTCGTTGACGGCCATGCGGTCCTCCTTCAATGCCGGATCCTTCACGCGGCCACCAGACCCTGCTGCGCGCTCGGATATCGCAATCGCACGCGCAGTTCCTTCTTCAGTCGGCCATTGGCGAGTCGCCGCGATTCACGCATGAACGACAACAGGTTCTCGGGAAGTTCCGCTTGAGCGGCCTCCCAGCTCACGCGTCTCGGATGCGGGAGGTCGAATCGCTCGGCGACCATGTCGAAATACTCCCCCATCTTCATCCAGCAGTCGTCCGAAGTGTTATAGGCCCGCCCGCCGCGTCCGCGGATCAGCGCCGCCAATACAGTACGTGTCAGGTCATCGGCATGGATGTGGTTTGTATAGGGATCCCGCTCAGGCACCAGAGACGGCATGCCCGCTTTGAGGCGCGCAATCGGAAGCCGCCCTGCAGAATAGATTCCCGGCACGC
>JANMYN010000111.1:0-2593 GCA_031382195.1 Betaproteobacteria bacterium | reverse complement strand
GAGGGTTCGCGCCGCTTCGAGGCCGGGGAACGCATTCATACCGAGAACAGCTATAAATACAGCCTCGAGGAATTCGGCGCGCTGTTGCGCCGGACAGGCTTCCGGAATGTCACGGCGTGGACGGATCAACGCAACTGGTTTGCATTGTTTTACGCTTCCGCGTGATCGGGAGGAAGCGATGAACGATCCACGCTCACCTGTTGCGCTAGATGTTCATGGACGTGACTGTGCGCCGACGATCTACGCGGACCTGCTCGGCCGTTTCGCCAGGATACGAGCGCATAGTTTCAATCTGGCGAGACCGCTGTCGGAAGAGGATTGCTGCGTGCAGTCCATGCCGGAGGCAAGCCCGGTCAAGTGGCACCTCGCCCACACCACGTGGTTCTTCGAAACCTTCGTTCTCGCCAAATACGAGCAGTCCTTCGCGCCCTTCCTGGCGGCATTCAAGGTGCTCTTCAATTCCTACTATAACGGCGTCGGTGAGAAACATCCGCGCGCACAGCGCGGATTGTTGACGCGGCCCGCCTTGCAGGAGGTATTGCTCTATCGCAACAATGTGAACGAGCGCATGGAGAAAATCTTTGCACATTGCGGCGACGATGATGCGTTGCGTGCGCTTCTCGACCTGGGCTTGCATCATGAGCAACAACACCAGGAGCTGATCCTGACCGACGTCAAGCATCTGCTGTCGTTGAACCCGCTGAAACCGGCCTATCGCGAGAACGACGATGCGGACTTCCCCGCAATTTCCGGAATCGCATGGTTTCGGTTCGAAGGCGGCCTCGCCGAAATCGGCCACGGCGGCGACGGATTCTGTTTCGACAACGAGTCACCGCGTCACAAGCAATACCTCAATCCCTACTCGCTGGCGTCACGCCTGGTAACCAACGGCGAATATCTCGATTTCATTGCGGACGGCGGCTACCGTGATCCGCGCCTATGGCTTTCCGAGGGCTGGGACTGGGTGCAGGTCAACAAGATCACGCAACCGATCTACTGGGAGCGCGACGACAAAGGCTGGAGTGAATTCACCCTCGGCGGCATGCGACCACTCCATCCCGCGGTGCCCGCAGTGCACCTCTCCTATTTCGAAGCTGATGCCTACGCGCGCTGGGCCGGGGCGCGCCTGCCGAGCGAAGCGGAGTGGGAACACGCCGCGTGCGCGCGCGAAGCGGCGGACGAACCGGACCGGCGCGATCGGTTGCACCCGCGTCCCGCGAAAAACGCAGCAGGCCTGCAGCAGATGTTCAGCGACGCGTGGCAATGGACGCAGACGAGTTACGCGCCCTATCCAGGGTACCAGTGGCCACGAGGCGCCATTGGAGAATACAACGGCAAGTTCATGGTGAACCAGTACGTGCTGCGCGGCAGTTCCTGTATTACGCCTGGTGGCCACAGCCGCCCAACATATCGTAATTTTTTCCCGGCGACGGCACGCTGGCAGTTTTCCGGCATCCGTCTGGCGAAAGACGGCTGCGGAATGAGGTAAGGCTCGATAAGCGTTCACCGCAAAGGACGCCAGGGACGCGAAGGAAATTCACAGGCGAGGCAAGATAGTGAAGGGAAACTCCCGGCTCTCGCGTACCCGAATCCGCATACAGTGAAATTTCCCGCCGAATCTTAAATTTTCTCCAGCTTTTCCTTCGCGTCCTTGGCGTCCTTTGCGGTGAGCAATTTTATTTTTGACACCGTCACGCCACTGACCATCTCTATTTACCGCGGAAGCGTGGCGCGCGTTTTTCCTTGAAGCTGCGCAGGCCGTCCTGGAAATCTTCCGACGCCAGCAACCGGGTCTGCGTCGAACCGAACAACGCCGAGGCCGCAGCCGGACCTTCGCGCAGCGCCACCCGTGCATTTTCGATGGTGGCCCTGACTGCCAGCGGCGCCTGCGCGGCGATGACCCGGGCGATGTCAATCGCCCTGTCCTTCTGCCGTCCCGGTTCGACTATTTCCTGGATGAATCCGAGCCGCAGCGCAGTCGGCGCATCGAACTCATCTCCCGTCAGCAGATAACGCATGGCATTGCCCCAGCCCGCACGCTCGACCATGCGGATCGTCGCGCCGCCAGTGGGCACCAGCCCGCGCTTGACTTCGATCTGCGCAAATCGTGTATCAGCAGCGGCCACGACGATATCCGCCGCCAGCATCATCTCGATACCGAGCGTAAAGCAGATGCCATGCACCGCGAAGACGACCGGCTTGCTGCGAAACGGCGGACGCGATTCGAACGGGTCGATTTCACCCTCTTCGACCAGCAATGTGTTGCCACCGAGATAAGGCGCCACTTTCGGCAGATCGAGGCCGGCGGTAAAGTTCGCGCCTTCGGCGAACACCACCGCACAGCGTGCCTCGGGTTCGTGTTCGTAGCCGGTGTAGGCCTGCGCCATGCCCCGCAGCATGACCGGCGTGAAACCGTTCAGCTTCGCCGGCCGATCGATGCCGATCAGAAACAGCCCGTCGCGCAGTTCGGTGGTGATGCGGCCTTCGGTCGGATCTTCGCTCGTCATGGCAACGCGCAGTGTCGACTCTGCATCACGGATGCCTTTTCGCCGCAAGCCCCGCGCGACAAGGCTTGCGGTAGGCGCCTATTGCG
>JANMYN010000051.1:0-2224 GCA_031382195.1 Betaproteobacteria bacterium | reverse complement strand
ATTTGCGGGGTCGCGATTCGGCTGCTGGATTATGGCTGGACGTTCGTGATCAGCGGTGCCGGACTGGGGGTGCTCGGATATTGGTTCGCCGTGCGCATCGCCGCGCACCGGGCGCAGGGTCAGGCGCGCGTCACGTAACCGAACGAGTCCGGCTGATCTTCGGCGATCGCGCGATCCACTTCGTCCATCCAGCCTGGCTGCCACGGCGTGAAGATGACGTGGCTCAGCATGCGTTTCGAACCGAATCGACGTATGATTTAGCGCTGTCATGGCGCTGTTATGGATTAGTGACATGCAGCCAAAGGTTGCCGGGCATTTTCGGCAAAGACACAACTGGAAACCGGAGGTTCGAAATGAACAAGCTTCTCGCTCTATTTGCAATGCTCGCGTTGCTGGTTCCGGCCCTGGCGTTCGCGGCCGGCAAGGTAGCCGAGGCAAAACTCGGCAGGAACATCGTCGATCGAAAAATTGCCGACGAAACCACGACCTTCGCTGCCGGCGAAAAAGCTTATCTCTGGCTGAAAGTGGAAGACGCGGCAGGTGAAACGCTGACCGTAACCTGGAAGATCAACGACCAGACCTACCCGGCAACGCTGAACATTGGCGGCACCCCGTGGCGCACCTGGGCGAGCAAGACACTGCACATTGCCGGTGAATGGACCGTTACCGTTATCGACGCGGCCGGCGCCACGCTGAACGAATCCAAAATTACCGTGAAGTAAACCCGCGCCGACAAAGCTCCCGCTTGACGGGTTCGCGATCTGCGCCTGGCCTTCATGCAGGCAGATAAAGAAGGACTGCCTTGAGAACCATCGGCCGCAATCTCAAGGATGCGGCAGCATCGAAAAACCAAGGTGCAAATGTGACGGGGCACAAACTGGATCACGCCGGAATTCGCATTCTCTGGCTTCGCCTTCGGCGGCCGCGACTGGCCGCGGGCGTATTGAGCGGATCCCTGATATACGTTCTCCTGTTCTTCATCAGTCCCATGTCGGGCCGGCTGCGCTTCATACTTTCCTGGGACACCGGCGTTCTCGTCGCGATAGTCCTGCTCACCGGTCTAAGAAGCGCATTGCCCGACACGATGAAGCGCATCGCCGCGCAGCAAGATGCGGGTAAGTGGACGGTGCTTTTCCTTACGCTCATCGCCGGGAGCGCAAGTCTTGTTGCCATCGCTGGAGAAGTTCCGCTGATCAGGAATGCCGGCGAGTTCGAGAGGATCGCGCGCATCAGCCTGATCGTCGTGACTATCGTACTTTCCTGGGCGTTCATTCACACCATCTTCGCGCTCCACTACGCCCACGACTATTATTCCAACGTTTCAGGGAAGGCGACGACCAAGGGCCTGGCGTTTCCCGGAGAGGCAATTCCGACTTACATGGACTTTGTTTACTTCTCGTTCACAATCGGTATGACGTTTCAGGTATCCGACGTTCAGATCACGCGCCCGGCTTCGCGCGGGCTTGCCCTTACGCACGGCATCATCTCGTTCTTTTACGCAACCGGGATTCTGGCCCTGACCATCAATATGGTGGCCGGATTGATCTGATCATCATTCGTCGCCACACTAGCCGCCCCCCCGATTCCGGCAAAAGTTCCGGCAAAAGGCCGATCTATTTGTTCCAGTCCGATTTCTCACAGAATAAGAATGATACAAACACAAACGCCATCCTCCCGGTTCCACCGGCTCAAGCTCCACTATGAACGCAATGAGCATGTGGTCGACATCGCCGCTTTCGTCGGCGGGTTTCTTTTCGACATCGCGATGCTCGACCGCATCGATTCCTGGTTCACCATCGGCCAGCAGGCAGCCTATCTCGTCCTGATCGCGGTGATCTTGCTGCAAATGTTCTTTGCGGAGGGCAAAGCGCCGCCCGAGCTAAACGCGATGTCCACCATCAAGCGCTGGTATTACGAATACCGCATGGCGCTTGTGCATTTTCTGCTGGGAACGCTGCTCAACCTCTACACGCTTTTCTTTTTCAAGAGCTCGTCGCTCTTCGTTTCGTTCGCATTCATGGTTGCCCTGGTGCTCTTGCTGGTTGCCAACGAGTCCAAGCGCCTCAAGGCGCTCGGGCTGTCGTTCAAGTTCGCCATGTTCAGCCTTTGTGTGCTGTCTTTTAGCGCCAGCATTGTTCCGGTTCTGGTGGGATCGATCGGGCTGTTCGTCTTCCTGCTGTCGATGCTGGTGGGTTGCGTGCCGCTTGCCGTGATCAACCGGCGC
>JANMYN010000612.1:0-12407 GCA_031382195.1 Betaproteobacteria bacterium | reverse complement strand
GCCGCCGCCGCATCGATAATTGCGCTTGCCCCGGCCTGTTCGCGCCCGAGCCATTTCAGCAGCGCATTGCCGCCGAGCGATACGCCGGCCGCAAATACCGCCGTTGCGGGATTGAGTGCGCGCAGGCGCTGCAGTATCCCGGCGATCTCGTCGGTGTCTCCGGAGTGGTATGCGCGCGGCAGCCGATTCGGTTCGCCGCTGCAGCCGCGGAAATGGATGACGACGCCGCGCCAGTGGCGGCGCGCGCAGGCACGCATCAGTGCGCTCGCATAGTGACTGCCCGATCCACCTTCGAGCCCGTGGAATAACGCAACCAAGGGCGCGTTATCGGTGCCTTCCTGCACCCAGTCCAGATCGATGAAGTCGCCGTCCGGCGTTTCCCAGCGTTGGCGACGATAAAGCGGCGCACGGCGCTTAAGCAGGAAGTAGGGATAGATGGTCTGCAGGTGGCCACCCGGCAGCCACCAGGGTGCGCGGTAGGGCCGCATCAGTGCAGGACGGACGGTGGGGTTTCCCGCGGTGCGGCTTGGGGTGCCAGCGGCGAAGCGTGATGGATCAACATGCGCCAGCCGCGATCGGTGAGCAGATAGATGTTCGTGGAGAGCACCGGGTTGGTTGGCCGCGGATCGCCAGCCACCGCGACATGTTCGTACACGCTGTGGATCGACAGCATGCGCCCGGGGATTATGCGATTTTCCGCGAGCCGGAAGCGCAATCGCGGGCCTTGTGAAAATAACTGCCGCCAGGATTCGCGCACTTCGACCACGCCGCTATGGCGGCCCCCGCCCGGGTGCACGCAGACGATGTCTTCTTCCTCGGCCCATACCGCCATCATCTCGACCAGGTCGGCATGCTCGAAGGCGCGGTAGAAAGCCTGCTCCGCGTCCTGGGGCGTTGCGTAGTTTCTCGTGATCACGATGCGGCGTGCCCGTGGATTTGCGCAAGTACCCGGTCCGGCTTGAGTTTCATCATGCAGTCGAAATGTCCGAGCGGGCAAGTGCGTTCAAAGCACGGACTGCAGGGAACATCAAATTTGACAATGCGCGCGCGCGCGGACAAGGGCGGTGTGAACGCGGGCGAACTCGAGCCGTACAGCGCGACCATCGGACGGTCGAGCGCCGCGGCAACGTGCATCAGGCCGGAATCGTTGGTCACCACCATGTTCGCCCCGGACAACAATACCACCGCCTGGTCGAGCGACGTGCGTCCGCATAGATTGAGCGCGATGCCGGCGCTGTGTTCGCAAATCGCCTCGCCGATGTCGCGCTCCCTGGACGAGCCGATGATCCAGATGGCATTGCCCTCGGCGGCGAGCGCCGATGCGAGTTCGCCGAAGTACTGAGGCGGCCAGCGTTTGGCCGGCCCGTATTCGGCACCCGGACAGAAACAGATCAGGCTGGACGGGGGCGCGAGACCCAGTTGCGCCACCAGGCGATCGCGCTCCGCGGACTGGATTTGCAGTCGCGGCTTCGGCAGATCAGCGTTGAGCGTGGTGCCGCGTGGCATGGCCAGATGCGCAAAACGCTGCACCATCAGCGGCAGCGCGCGCTCGTCGAGCTTGCGCGCGTCGGTCAGCAGCCAGTTGCGTGCTTCGCCGACAAAGCCGATGCGCTCGGGAATGCGCGCGATGAGCGGCACCAGAGCTGACTTCAACGTATTCGGCAGAACGTAGGCGCGATCGTAATTTCCCGCCCGCAGTTGCCGGCCGATTGTCAGGCGTTTGCCGAGCGCCAATTCGCCGTGGGCGAACGGGCTTTCTATGACCTCGCCCACTTCCGGCATGCGCCGGAAGATCGGCAGCGCCCAGCCCGGGCCGAGCACGTCGATCGACGCCTGGGGGTCGCGTTGCTTGAGAAGCGTGAGCAGGGGTTGCGACAGCAGCGCATCCCCGACCCAGGACGGTGCGACTACAAGGATTCTAGTCATGGCAAGAAAACCCAATTCTTACCACGAAGACACGAAGGACACGAAGAGACACGAAGAACATCAGCAGGATCTCTCTCGATAATCACGGCGTATTGCGCGACGTTGGAAACATTCTCTCCTTGCCGGAAAGGTATGAACCCAAAGGCACACGCCTTTCTTCGTGTCTCTGTCTCCAATTGCCCAGAACGTCAGCGATTGACTTCCTTGTCTCGCTTTTCTTCGTGTTCTTCGTGTCTTCGTGGTAAGAAATTCGGTTCTAATGCGAAGCCTTCACCGCGCCGCGCAGGATGTAGCGCGTGCCGCAGTAAGGACACAAGGCCGCGCCGTCGTCGCCGATCGGCAGGAACACCCGCGGATGCGAATCCCAGAGCTTCTGCGACGCCAGCGGGCAGTGCAGCGGCATGTCGGCCGCCGTAACCTCGACTTGTTTCTGCTTGTTGCTCATCCTGGCAGACGGCTCCATCGGGTTCAGACGTAGTGCAGCCAGTGGCGATATTTCTCCGAACGACCGTTGACGACGTCGAAAAACATGGACTGCAGCTGTTTCGTAAGCGGACCGCGCTTGCCGGCGCCGACGGTGCGGCCGTCCACTTCCCGGACTGGCGTCACTTCGGCGGCCGTTCCGGTGAAAAACACTTCGTCGGCGATGTACAAATCGTCGCGGGTGATGCGCTTGGCATCGACCGTGTAGCCCAGATCGCCGGCGAGCTGGATGACCGAGTCGCGGGTAATGCCGATCAGCGCCGAATTCAGCTCGGGTTCGGAGATCGTGTTGTTCTTGACCATAAACACGTTCTCGCCGGCGCCTTCGGCGACAAACCCGTCCACGTCCAACAACAAACCCTCGTCATAACCGTGCTCGGTCGCCTCCATGTTGGCAAGGATGGAGTTGGCATATGTGCCCGAGTACTTGGCGCGGCACATCGACACATTGACGTGATGGCGGGCAAAAGACGACGTTTTCACGCGAATGCCTTTTTCCAGTCCCTCCGCACCTAGGTAGGCGCCCCAGGGCCAGGCGGCGATCGCCACATGCACTTTGGCGCCTTTGGGTGAGACGCCCATTTTTTCGGAACCGTAGAATGCGATCGGCCGCACGTAACAGGAGTCGAGCTTGTTGGCGCGCACCACTTCCTTTTGTGCTTCGATCAGCGTTTCCCGGTCATAGGGAATTTTCATCATATAGATGTGCGCCGAATTGAACATCCGTTCGGTATGCTCCTTGAGCCGGAAGATCGCGGTGCCGCTGGCGGTCTTGTAGGCGCGCAGCCCTTCGAATACCGCGAGTCCGTAGTGCAGGGAGTGCGTGAGCACGTGCGTGTTGGCCTCACGCCAGGGGACCATTTTGCCGTCGTACCAGATCAGACCGTCGCGGTCGGCCATGGACATGTTGCTTTACTCCCTCAAAAAGACGTAATTCTAGCGCAGGCAGCGGTTCTTTATGCGCATCCCGTAGCAGAATCAGGCTCGCCTTGCCGGAAAGCAAGCGCATGCATTACTCTTGTGACCGCGCGCGCGGCACGAATACGCCGTGAAAGAACGACACTTGCAACGCTCCATTCCATTTAAGTCCAGCATCCATGGCTGATTCTTCCAATCGCGCCCTCCTTCCCCGACGGGGCCTGGTCGCCCGCCTCGCGGCGGCGGCAATCGACGAGTCCGACAGCGAGGATCTCAGGCTGCGCAAGACGCTGCTGATATTCGCCAGCGGCCTGATGAACCTGGCCGCCATCCTCTGGTTGCTGATCTACTTGTCGATGGGGCTCAAGCTGCCGACCTCCGTTCCGCTCGGCTTCCAGATCATCTCCGCCGCCGTGCTGATCATCTTCCTGCGCACGCGCAATTTCGATTTCTTCCGGGTGGCGCAGCTGTCCCTGTTTTTGTTCTTCCCGTTCATCATCCAGTGGTCGATCGGCAGCTTCGTGAGTTCCTCCGGAATCGCCTTGTTGGCGTTGCTGGCCCCGGTGGGCGCCATGGTCTGCTACGGGCCGCGCCAGTCGATCCCCTGGTTCATCGCCTATGTCGTGCTCACCGTGTTGTCGGGCGCGTTCGATTTCTTTCTTGCCAGCGGCGAAAACTACGGCATTCCGATGAAAACGGTGGCGGTGTTCTTCGTGTTGAACTTCACCATCATCTCCACCATGGTCTATCTGCTGCTCAGGCACTACGTGCAGGCGCGCGACCGCTTCGAGCAGGCGCTGGCCGAACAACATGACCTGGTGCGGGCCGAACGCGAGAAATCGGAAAAGCTGTTGCTCAGCATACTGCCGGCGCACGTAGCCGAGCGCCTGAAGCACCAGTCCGGAACCATTGCCGACGGCTTTGCCGATCTCGCGATCATGTTTGCCGATGTGGTGAACTTCACCCGGCTCGCCGAGGAGTTGACGCCGAACCAGGTCGTGTCCTTTCTCGATGAAGTATTCACGCGGTTCGACCGGCTCGCCGAGCAGCATGGTCTGGACAAGATCAAGACAATCGGGGATGCCTACATGGTCGTCGGCGGCCTGACACAATCCCTGCACAACTATGTCGATCATGTGGCCGACATGGCGCTGGAGATGATCGAATTGACCCGGTCCGATCCGCTCATGCGCCGCCTGGGCGTGCAATTTCACGTCGGCATCGCAACCGGTCCCGCGATCGCGGGCGTGATCGGTGAAACACGCTTCATGTATGACCTGTGGGGCGACACCGTGAATCTCGCCAGCCGGTTGACGTCCGAAGCGGAGGCCGGTGCGATTCTGGTGGACAAGACAACTTTTCGCCGCCTCGGACATCGCTATGCCTGCGATGCGCCACGGGAAATAGAAATCAAGGGCAAGGGCACCACCACGACATATCGCCTGTCGGGCAAGCTCTAGTCGGGTTGAGCCGGCTCCTGCCCGATACGGCCGAATACCCACTCCCATAGTTGCAGCACGGCCCGCGCATGTTCGGCTACAACCGCGGGCTCGATACGCGCGTAACGTTCGCCCTGCAGCCGCATTGCGTGCTGGAGCCGCCGGAACTCACTGTACGCTGCATGTGCGCCGCTCGCGAGATCATCGCGAATCAGGCCGAGCCCCGCGGCGAGTTTCAAAAGCGCAAGATTGCCGATATTGCCGGTCAGCCCCGCGTGCCGGTGGGCATGACCCAGCACCAGGTATTGCACCACGAACTCGACGTCGACGATGCCGCCGCGATCGTGCTTGACATCGAACAAGCCGCTCGCATTCGGATGCGCCTCGCGCATCTTGTCCCGCATCGACAGGATTTCGCCGGCGAGCGTGGCAAGCTCGCGCGGGCGGCACAGCACTTCGATGCGGATGCGCTCGAAACGCGCGCCGATTCCCGCATCGCCCGCGACGAAGCGAGCGCGGGTCAGCGCCTGATGTTCCCATACCCAGGCGTTTTCGGACTGGTACTCGCGGAAGGCCTCGATCTGGCTCACCAGGAGTCCGGCCGCGCCATTGGGGCGCAGTCTCAGGTCGGTTTCGTAGAGGACGCCGGCCGAGGTTGCGCTGGCAATCCAGGTGTTGATGCGTTGTGCCAGACGTGCGTAAGTCTCCGGCGCGGCCTGGTCCTCGTCGTCATAGAGAAAAATGATGTCGAGATCGGAGGCATAGCCGAGCTCCTTGCCGCCAAGTTTGCCGTAGCCGACGATCGCGAATCGTGGCTGCTCGCGGTGACGCACGCGCAACGCATTCCATGCGAGCCGCAGCACTTCTTCGAGCACAGTGCAGGCAAGGTCGCTCAAGTGGTCGGACAGCTTCTCGAGCGACAGTGCGCCGGCCAAGTCGAGCGCGAGCAGGCGCAGCGTTTGGGTCTGCTTGAAGTGGCGCAGAAGGTCCATCTGCCGCTCTATGTTGCCGTCGTACTCGCCGAGACTCGCGTGCAGCGTCTCGCGCAGCCGCGGCCAGTCCGGGACGTCGTCGCCGGGTTGCGGATTGATCAGTTCGTCGAGCAGCACCGGATGCTGGGCCAGATAATCGGAGGCCCATGGACTTGCTGACGCCAGGCGCGCAAGCCGGGCAGTGGCACTCGGATATTCGAGCAGCAACGCCAGGTAGGCTTCGCGCCGGCCGATGCTGTCCACGACGTTGAACATGCGCTCGAAAGTCGTATCCGGATTCGGCAGCACGCGCGCGGTTTCCAGCAATTGCGGAATCAGCTTATCCAGCAATGCCTGGCTGGAGGCCGCCATGCGCCGGTAACGCGCACTGTCTCTGATGTCCCTGAGCCGGGCGTAAATGTGCTCCGCATCGCTGAATCCCATGCCGGCGAGCCTCGCGAGGGCATCTTCGCGGGATAGCGTGTGCAGCCAGAGATCGGCCTGATCCTGCGCCTCGCCGTTTTCCCTGACGCCGTAAAAAATCGACTCGAAATGGCGCGATACGGTGGCGCGGTGCGCGTCCAGTTCCCGTCGCAGTCCGGCATAATCCGCGCAGCCCATCATTTCGGCGACCAGCGCGCGATCTTCGTCCGCACGCGGCAGCATCTGGGTCTGCTGGTCGTCCAGGTACTGCAGACGGTGCTCGAGATTGCGCAGGTACACGTAGGCTGCGTGCAATTCATCGACGGCGGCGGCCGGCAGAATGTGTTTTTCCCCGAGCAACGCCAGCGCCTTCAGCGTCGGTCGCAGCCGAAATACGGGTTCGCGGCCGCCACGGATAATCTGGAACATCTGCACCAGGAATTCAATCTCGCGGATGCCGCCCGGGCCGAGTTTGATATTGTCCGCGATTTCGCGCTTTTGCACCTCCTGGCCGATTTGCGCATGCAGGCTGCGCAGGCTGGCGATGGCGCTGTAGTCGAGGTGGCGCCGATACACGAAAGGCGCGACAACGGCATCGAGGGCCGCCCCGGCCGCCCCGGTGATCGGCCGCGCTTTCACCCAGGCGTAGCGCTCCCATTCGCGTCCCTGGGTGGTGAAGTACTCCTCCAGCATGTCGAAACTCACGGCAAGCGGGCCACTGTCACCGTAAGGCCTCAGCCGGGTATCGACCCGGAACACGAATCCGTCGGCCGTGACCTCGGCAATGGCGCTGATTATTCTGCGCGCGAGCCGGATGAAGAACTCATGGTTGGAAATGCGCTTTGGCCCGTCCGTTTCGCCATCCTCAGGATAGGCAAACACGATATCGATGTCGGAGGACACGTTGAGTTCACCGCCGCCCAACTTGCCCATCGCGATCACGTGCAGATGCTGCCTGCTGCCCGAGTTCGCGCCCAGCGGATTTCCAAACTCCCGTGCCAGCCATTGCGCGTGGCTGACGCTGGCCGCGGCCACGGATTCCTCCGCCAGCGCGGTTACGGTGTCCACCACCTCCGCCAGGTTGGCGCGGCCATCGAGATCGCGCGTGATCAATCCCAGCATGACCGCCTTGCGCAACCGGCGCAGCGCTGTATTCAGAGCCTGGTCATCCTGGTCCCGGCCCTCGATTTGTGCGCGCATCCAACTGCGCTCGAGCGCTGCATCCAGCGCAATATCGGCCGCCAGCGCCGGTTCCGCGGAAAGCAAGTCGCGCGCATAGCGCGACAGCCGGCCGGCTCGGGCGATGGCCGCTGTGGAGTCCTTGCAAATGGAAGCGGCAGAGGTCATGTATCGTTGGTTTAGAATGACCGGGCTCCAATCGGCACGGCTGCCCCGGAATACAATGCCCGGAATGAAGTGGCGTCAACCCTTTGCGTGGCCGGTGCGTCAATTACCCTGCCGCGGGGCTCCTTGCAGATACGTTGGATGTCCGGAGAATTTTATTCGCGTCAGCGTATCTTAACCGAACAAAGATTTTTTTAGCCGCTCCGACAGCGCGCCATTGACCAAGTGTTGCTCAAATACAGCTTCGCCTTCCTTAAACACGGTTCGCTCTGGACCTATCGCCTTGCGACCTGGGCGGTCCTGATCGCCGGATTGGGTTTCTTCGCGCTGGTAATCGGACTGCGCTACTTCGTACTGCCGAATATCGGCGACTATCGAGAGCCGATTGCACAAACGATTACGCGCTCGATCGGGCAGCGCGTAACCATCGGATCGATCACTGGCAGCTGGCAGGGTTATCGGCCGGAACTGAATCTCATCAACGTCAAGGTGATTGGCAGCGACGGCCAGCCGGCATTGGTGCTGGACCGGGTCGAAACCGTGCTGTCGTGGCTCTCGCTGCTGTCGGCCCAGTGGCACTTCAATTCCCTGGCGGTCTACGGACCGGAGCTCGAAGTCAGACGCGACGCTGCGGGTGTGCTCTGGGTCGCCGGTATTGCCATGCTGGCGCAAGACAGCGCTGGCGGCGGGTTCGGCGACTGGCTGCTGGCACAACGCCAGGTGATCGTGCGCGACGCGACCATTACCTGGCTGGATGACCTTCGCAGCGCGCCCAAACTACGGCTCGACAAAGTAAATTTCCGCCTGGATCGCGATGGCGACGTCCTCCGCTTCGGCCTGACCGCGGTCCCACCTGCACACATCGCCTCCCCGATTGCCGTGCGCGGCGAGTTTGTCGGCCGTGATGTTCGCGAAGTGCAAATGTGGAACGGAAAACTCTATGCGCAATTCAGCTACGCCGACCTTGCACTCGCGCAAGCATGGATACCAACGCCACTGGAGTTGACGAGTGGGCTGGGGTCGCTGCGCATATGGCTTGAACTGAAGGGCACCCGCCTGGGTGCGGCCACAGCCGATGTGAGTCTGGTCAATGTGCAGACCAGGCTGGCATCCAATCTTCCTGAACTCGTCTTGTCCCGGGTGCAGGGCAGGCTGGGCTGGAAACAGCGCGGCGACCGCACTGAATTTTCCGCGAATGCGTTCGGCTTTACAGCCGGCGACGGCCTCACACTGGCGCCCACGCAATTCACTTACGCGCATTCCGGGCCCGCCGGCGGTGTGCGCCATTCGGAATTGCGATTGTCCGGCCTCGACCTTGCCCCCGCGGCGCGACTCGCGGAATTCCTGCCGCTCGATCAGGCGCTGCGCGAGCGCCTCGGGCGGACCGCGCCGAGCGGAACGATCGAGGACGCCAATTTTGCCTGGGACGGCGACTGGGGCGGCGGGCGGCCCTACGTGGCGAAGGTCCGTTTTGCGGGCATGGCGGCGAGGCCCGACGCCGCGCTCCCCGGGTTTCACGGATTGAGCGGCCAGTTGGACGCGAATGAGCGTGGCGGAACGCTGTTACTCAAGGCGACCTATGGCAGTGTGGAGCTGCCGAAAATATTCGCCGATTCGCTGCCGCTGGATTATCTCGCGGCCAATGCACGCTGGACTTTTCATGATGACCTGCTCGATGTCGCCATCAACAACGCGACCTTCACCAACGAGCACATGGCGGGGAGCGCTTCCGGCTCTTATCGCCGTGCGAACAATGGTCCCGGCAGCGTGGACCTGAGCGGCATGCTGGTGCGCGCCGACGCACATCAGGTCTGGCGTTACATTCCGGCGTCGGCGACGATTACCCAGGCCTGGCTCAGGCGGGCACTGCTCGCGGGGCAGTCGAAGGACACACGCTTCCGATTGAAAGGCCCGCTGCGCGATTTTCCCTTTGCCGACGACAAGAACGGCGTGTTCGAAGTCGCCTCCAAGGCCAGCGGCGTAACCATCGACTACGCTGATGGCTGGCCGCCGATTACCGGCATCAGCGGCGATTTCGTTGTACGCGGCAACCGCATTGACATTCGCGGCCAGTCCGGTACGAGTCTCGGCCTGCAGTTGTCCGGCGTGCAGGCGTCAATTGCCGGACTCGGCATGCATGACGAACATCTGCAGATCAAAGGCGCGGCGCAGGGAGCGACGTCGGACTTTCTGCGTTTTGCCGCCGCGACGCCGGTGGCGGGCCGCATCACCCGTTTCACAGACGAAATGAAGGCTGTCGGCGACGCCAGACTCGGCCTGGAACTCGATCTGCCCTTGCGCCGCATCAAGGAGTCCGCCGTCAAGGGCGAGCTGACGCTGCAGAACAACCTGGTTACGCTCGACCCGCGCCTGCCGCCTTTCGAAGGTTTCGGTGCGCGCGTCGCGTTTACCGAGAGCTCCTTCAACGTCACGGACGGCCGCGCGCTGATGTTCGGCGAGCCGTTGTCTTTCGAAGCGGCCAGTCAGGCCGACGGCGGCCTCACGGCGAATATTGTTGGCACGCTGGATGCGGATCACGCTCGGGTGGCCTGGAAGCACCCCGTGCTGGCCTATCTGGACGGTCAGATGCCCTGGCGCGGGACCATCGGCGTGCGCAACAAAATCGCGTCGATTCGCTTCGATTCGGATCTGGTCGGTCTCAAATCGACCTTACCGCCGCCATTCACCAAGGCTGCCACTGCCAGCCTGCCGCTACGCCTGGAGCTGCGCGAACAGCCCGGACGCCAGGGGGTGCTCGCGGTCAATCTCGACAAAGTCGCGACCGCGCAACTGCTGCTCGATGGCCGTGCGCCGGGCGGTGTGAGTCGTGGCATGGTTAATCTGGGCGGTCAGGCTACCTTGCCGGCATCCGACGGATTATGGATACGAGGCAGTGTCGACGTGGTGGATGCCGACACCTGGCAGCCCCTGCTGGCCGGCAGTCCGGGGGAATCTAAACTCGATCTCGCCGGTGTGGACCTGCAAATCGGCATACTCGACGTCAATCGACGCCGCTTTCACGATCTCAAGGTGGACGCGACCCATCAGGACGGCAGATGGCAGGCGTCGCTGGCGGGCCGCGAAATAGCCGGTCTGGTGTCGTGGACATCCGATGACGGCGGCAAGCTGGCCGCGCGCCTGACGAAGTTCGTGTTGCCGCCGATCACTACGCAAATTCAGGCCGGCAGACCCGGTCCGGCGATCGAGCAGCGCCTGCCTTTTATGGATCTGGTTGCCGAGAGCTTCACTTACGAAGGCAAGGATCTGGGGCGCCTCGCTGTGCTGGCGCGACCGGAGACTGCCGGGTGGCAGCTGCAGCGCCTGGAGATCGCCAATCCGGAAAGCAAGTTCGCCATGATGGGACGCTGGGCGATCGGCGAGAGTTCGCGCACTGATGTGACGGTCAAGCTCGACGTTTCCGATGTCGGCGGCTTCTTCGGCCGACTGGGTTGGCCAGATAGCGTACAGGGTGGAACGGCCACGCTCGAAGGCCCGATTGCCTGGAGCGGCAATCCCACCCGGTTCGACATCCCGTCGTTGTCGGGCCAATTGAAACTGGAAGCCAAAGGCGGGCGTTTCCGCCAGATTGAACCGGGTGTGGCCAAGCTGCTCGGCATTTTGAGTCTGCAGGCGCTACCCAGGCGGGTTTCGCTGGATTTCCGCGACGTGTTCAGCAAGGGATTCAGTTTCGATCTCATCTCGGCAAACGTGAACATTGCCGCAGGTGTGGCCGATACACAGGACTTTCTTATGGTGGGTTCGGCGGCGCGAGTAGCGATGAGCGGACAGGTCGATCTTGCCCGCGAGAGCCAGAATCTTGCCGTGCGTGTCACGCCCTCGCTGTCGGAAAGCATTGCGATCGCCGGTGCAATTGTCAATCCCGCCATCGGCGTTGCCGCGCTCATTGCACAGAAGGTGCTCAAGGACCCCTTCAGCAAGTTCGCGTCATTCGATTACTCCATCGCAGGAACCTGGGACGATCCGGTCATCGCGCGTGTGAACAAGGCGCCCGCCAACGGTAAGGAAAAGGGTCGTTAGAGAATTCCTGACGCGCAAGGTTACAATTCGACCTCGCTGCAACAGGGAACAAAGGCTTCGGAGCCGGCATGGCAACCACGACCAAATCTGGATTCGGCCGCACAAAGGTGCGCGGTGCCCGCGATCACGCCGCGCCGGTCACGGCAACCGTGAAAGGACAGAAGGGCGCGCAGGCGTTTCGTATAGCCGGCGTGCAGATGGCCTCGGGTCCGAACGTGGCCGCCAATCTTAACGAAGCCGGCCGGCTCATTGAGGCTGCGGCGGCGCAGGGGGCGCGACTCATCGCGCTGCCGGAATATTTCGCCATCATGGGCATGCGTCCGACAGACAAGGTGAAAGTCCGTGAAAAAGACGGCGACGGACCGATCCAGCGCTTTCTGTCCGAAACGGCAAGGAAACATAAGATCTGGCTGATCGGCTGTTCGGTGCCGATGGAGGCCCCAACCGAAGGCAAGGTCTACAACTCCTGCCAGCTTTACGACGACGGCGGCAGGATGATCGCGCGTTACGACAAGATTCACCTGTTCAGTCTCGACCTCGGTAACGAAAGATTTGCCGAGGAGGGCACGCTGGAGGCGGGCAAACACGTCAAAGTGGTGGATTCGCCGTTTGGGCGCATCGGATTGTCGGTGTGCTACGACCTGCGTTTCCCGGAGTTGTACCGGGCCATGAAGGATGTGGACATAATCGTCGTACCGTCTGCATTTACCGAAACCACGGGCCGGGCGCATTGGGAATCGCTGGTGCGCGCGCGCGCGATAGAAAACCTGGCGTACGTGCTGGCACCGGCGCAGGGTGGCTATCACCTGAGCGGGCGCGAAACCCACGGCGACTCGATGGTGGTGGACCCCTGGGGCACGGTACT
>JANMYN010000022.1:0-2061 GCA_031382195.1 Betaproteobacteria bacterium | reverse complement strand
GGCAGGGAAGACGTCTACCTCGGCTTTTTCTATCGCACCTGGGGCGCACGGCCGGACGCGATCTCGAAGGAGGCGCAGCAGGAGTATTTGCGCTGTTACCGCCAGCCGGGCGCGATGCGCGCCGGCTTCAATCTGTATCGCGCCACGCCGCAGGACGTGAAGGACAACCAGGCCTTTCTCGCGCAGGGCAAGCTGCCGATGCCGATCCTCTGCTACGGCGGTGCGAAGGGCCGGGGGCGCGGCCCGCTGGCGCTGGAATCCTGGCAGCGCGTGGCGGACAACGTGCGCGGCGGCGTGGTGGAGGATTGTGGACACTGGATTCCGGAAGAGAAGCCGGAATGGGTGGTGCAGGAAATCCTGAAATTCTTCGGCGAAGAGGCATAGTTCATGAATGCGAAGACCAGTGCGCAGGCACTCGAAGCGCCTCGTCTAAACCGACCGCACGATCGTGACGGAATGGCGTTTCGCGCCGGGCGCGGAGACGGGATGGCACCGACTGCGCATGACTACGTGGTGGTGGTGCTGACCGCGGGCAAGCTAATGCAGGAGACCGTAACGGGGAGATCGTGACTGAGCTTGCGGCCGGGCAGGCATACGCACGCAATGTCGGTGTCGAGCACAACGTGGTCAATCCGAACCCGCACGAGTTCGTACCCCTCAAGGGGGTATTGAAAAGAATGTTCATCGAGGTCGAGTTGAAATAGACCAGCCTTGACTAAATCAGACTATGGCGAAAGTGCGCACCACGAAGACACGAATACCCTCGCGTTAGCGTGGAGTACCCTTTTAGGTCACGAAGAAACACGAAGAACGGAAAAAGACGCAGATGAGTATATGGACAGTTTGCAGGATTTGCAGTCTCTCGGCCTCACCTTGCCCAGTCCGGCTTATATTTTTGGCGCTATCGCTTTCGGAATAATTGGCTTCGCCGCCTATCGGTACGGCAAGAAAGCACAGCGTAAGACGACCAAGTGGCTCGGCGTCGCGCTGATGCTCTACCCCTATGCTGTCTCGCAGACCTGGTTGCTGTACGTTGCTGGGGCTGCCCTCTGCGCCGGGCTGTTTATTGATCGTGGCTGAGCGACCAAGGTCGATTAATGTCGGTCGGAAATCTATTTTTCGCCGATGATTGCAAATCGACGCAAAGCAATGCAATGGGCCCCGCTTTACCTGATCGGCATCTGAAGGTTATTTCCGGAGCAGATTATTTTTTCGGGGCAGCAACCCACGCAGTGCAGTAGCCATTGGGAGAAATTTCCGTATCACCGGGGTATATCTTGCAACCACCCAAAGCCTTGGCCGTCTTTCCCGGGGTAAATTGAACACAGCCGCGACAGGTTTTGTCGCCATCAGGCTTGTTCTGATACTTGAAAGAGGCACGCATCGCCGCGTTGGTCGCAGCGTATGTCTTGCCACTGAGGGCCATGACCGGAATCATGGCGAGGGCCGCGCCTCCTAACTTGAGCATTCGACGGCGCGCCGATTTGATGTTGTCTTCCATTGACCTTCTCCTTCAGATTTAATTGACCCTCTCAAAGGTCGAACCACGCTATGTCTCGGTTCTGCTGCCGAAGCCACATAACGTGCAAGGCTGCGAAATCGATGACGGAATGCCGATCGGGCGGTTCCTGTAGATAAATCGGGTCACAGTCGATTTTATTCGCCTTACTTGCGCTGAATGGAAATCGCCAGCGGGCGGATTGGTGATGCGGTGCCGCCCCTGAACTTTAGCGGTGAGGCAATGAACAAGAACTCGTACACCTGATCCTTCGACAAGTCTTCCAACCACATGGCTTCCATGAGCGAGACCCCGCGTTCGACGAGCAGATAGCTGTGTACCGGAACAAAGTTATCAGGGTTCGGCGAAGGCAGGCTCTCGACGCCAAGGTTGTCTCCCCCTAGCAGCATTGCTTTTTGGCCTTCAACCAGCCATTGGGCCGCCTCAAGGCTCAGGCCGGCCTCGTCCAGGAGACGGTACTTGGCTTGATCCGGCCAGAGCGTCATGAGCCCGGTCCGCAGCAGGACGACATCACCCGGCCGCAGTGTCGACCCCTGTTTTTT
>JANMYN010000014.1:0-1903 GCA_031382195.1 Betaproteobacteria bacterium | reverse complement strand
ATCGCGGCCGAGTTGCAGCTTGGCCATGATGCGAACGGCGTCGCTCAATTCCGCAACCGAACCGTCGTGGAAGTAAGGTGGCGTCACGGCCACGTTGCGCAGTTGCTGTACCTTGAAGATGAAAGCATCGGACTCGTTCTTCGTGTCCTGGAAGCGGCCCTTGTCGCGGCCCTTGAACAAGTCGATTTCCTTGCTGCCGGTCAGCGCCCAGTAGTCCTGGGTCACGCCGAACTTCTGGTACATCTGCCCGCCGACAGTCACGCCGTTGTGACAGCCTGAGCAGCCGTAGGTCATGAACTTGTCGAGGCCCTGCTTGGCCTGCGAGCTCAATGCCGCCTTGTCCCCCTTGAGGTAATGGTCGAAGGGCGCGGGCGTAATGAGCGTGCGCTCGAACGCGCCGATCGCCTTGCCCCAGTTTTCCGCCGTCACCGGTTCGGCCTCGCCGGGGAACGCCTTCTCGAACATCGCGCGATAACCGGGGAGTGCGCGCAACCGCGCTTCCGCAGCGGCATAGTCGGCGTTGCCGTAAGCCAACGGGCTCACCAGGGCCTTGACCGCCTGTTCCTCGACATCCGCGCGATTGCCGCCATAATGCTGCACGAATTGCAGAGCGGTGTTGAATACCGTCGGCGCATTGCGCGGAATGACTTTGCCGCCCACGCCGACCGAACGCGGCAGCGCGTCGGTGCCGTAGAAATACGAGTTGTGGCATCCGCCGCAACTGCCCTTGCCGTCGCTCGAAACCCGCGTCTCGAAAAACAGCGCCCGGCCCAGGGCGACGCGTTCGGGCGTAAGTGGACGTTGCGGCGTGCTGGCGTCAGCCGGCAGTGGTTTGAACGTTTGCTGCGCACGTGCGAGCAGTGCGTCTTCGTTGCCTTCGGCTGCCAGCAACGAAGCGCCCGCCGCCAGCACGATCGCACAGGAATACAGAATCGTTTTCTTCAGACTAACCATGTCGCCCTCCCCGTTGACTTTTGTTTGTCCCTAGCTGTCTTTGGCGCAATATATTTCCAGGCAGTTGTCTTCCGGATCCGAAACCTGGAACGTGTTGAACTCTTCGCCTTTCGTGACTGTGGCGCCGAATTTGCCGGCCCAGTCCGCTAGTTTTGCATTGCTTGGCACCTGGAAGCCGAGGTGCAGTTCCGGCGCTCGCTTCACCGGTTCGCCCGGCTAGAACACGAGGAGCACGCCCGGGCCGCGCGCCTTGTTGCCCTCCGCGCGCAGGCCGAAGGTCGAGGCATACCAGCGCACGAGCCCCTCGGGATCGCGCGCTGGTATGTTGACGTGGTTGAGCTGGAAATCGGACATAACGGGTTCTCCTGAAATAGCCAGTTTGATAATGCCAGATTATATTCTTCTGCAATATTCACTGCCACCCGCCGCGCGCAACCGTGTTGCAAGGCGGGTCGACGTAATCGCAGTTCACCTGACCGGCGTAGACGTATTCGAGCAATTGCAGCGCGCGGTCGTTGTCTGCACTGTGCCCTACAGTAAAGTCGCGAGCGCTTTTTTCGCGCTTAAGACTGGATTGGAGGCGCCCACGATCTATTGCGCGGTCCAGCCGCCGTCGACCAGCAGATGGGTTCCGGTAATCATCGAGGCCGCTGGCGAGGCAAGATAGACAGCCGCCGCCATGATGTCCTCCACTTTGCACAAGGTCCCCATCGGGATGCGGGATGTGACGAACTCGAGTTTCTCCGGCGTATCCACGATCCTTCGCACCAGCGGCGTATCGACGAACGTCGGGCCGATGCTGTTGACACGGATGCCGTGCGGTGCGAGTTCCACCGCCATGGCTTTCGTCAGGCCTTCGACTGCATGCTTGGTCATGCAGTAGACGGTGCGATTGGGCGACCCGACATGGCCCATCTGCGACGAAATATTGAGGACCGCGCCGCCATTG
>JANMYN010000899.1:0-12767 GCA_031382195.1 Betaproteobacteria bacterium | reverse complement strand
TGGCATCTGCGTGTACGTCGCATTGGGCACGCTGCTCGGCACCTTCCTTTATTTCCATCAGGCCAACATCGTCGCAGTCGATGTGCCCTCTTCGGGCGAACGCACGGCGCTATTCGCGAAAATAGATTTCGCGGTCAACGTTTTGACTTTATGCTGCCAGTTGTTCTTCGTCAGCCGGCTGATCGGTCGTTTTGGCGTCGGCTGCGCGCTCACGCTCTTGCCCATTGCGACGGTCGCGGGATTCTTCGCCATCGGATTGATGCCGACCCTCGCGGTACTGGTCGTATTCCAGGTGATCAGGCGCGCCGGCGAGTACGCGATAACGCGTCCGGCGCGCGAGATCCTGTTCACGGTATTGAACCGGGAAGAGAAATACAAATCGAAGAGCTTCATCGATACTGTCGTATTTCGCGGCGGTGATGCCGCGAGCGGCTGGCTGTTCGAAGGCCTCAGGATAATCGGGCTGGGGTTTGCCGGAATCGCATTCGCCGCCGTGCCGATCGCCTTGCTGTGGGCAGGCACCGGCTGGTGGCTGGGCCGCAACCAGGACGACCTGCGCAACAAGAGCGAACGCAGAAGGAGAACTGATGATCCATCCGCGCAAGCCACTGCGGCGCCTGTTTATGCAGGCACTCGCCGCGTCGGGGATATCGGCCACGATGGCGCACCGGTCGTCCGCTGACGCCCCGGCCATCGCTGCACGGCCGATTCCCGCGAGCGGCGAGATGCTGCCGGTCGTCGGCCTCGGCACTTATCAGAGCTTCGACGTCGGCAGCGGCGCTTCGGAACGTGATCCCTTGAAGGACGTGCTGCGTCTGTTCGTGCAGCAAGGCGGCAAATTGGTCGACAGCTCGCCGATGTACGGGCCTTCAGAATCCGTGATCGGTGACCTCGCTACGGAACTCGGCATCACCCCGCAGCTTTTCATGGCCACTAAGGTGTGGACCAGCGGACGCGAAGCCGGCATCCGCCAGATGGAGGAATCCCTGAAGCGCATGAAAGTCCCGCGCATCGATCTCATGCAGGTCCACAATCTGCTGGACTGGAAGACGCATCTGGCCACCTTGAAGCAATGGAAAGCCGACGGGCGCATCCGTTATATCGGCATCTCGCACTACCATTCCGGCGCCTACGCCGAGCTGGAACGCCTGATGAAGACGAAGGATTTCGAGTTCGTGCAGTTCAACTATTCGATCGCCGAGCGCGAGGCCGAGGAACGCATCCTGCCGCTCGCGCGCGAACTCGGCATCGCCGTGATCGTCAACCGGCCCTTCGCGCAGGCGAGCCTGTTCTCGCGCGTGCGCGGCAAGGACGTGCCGCCCTGGGCTGCGGAGTTCGACTGCAAATCCTGGGGACAGTTTTTCCTGAAGTACATCCTCAGCCATCCCGCCGTAACTTGCGTCATTCCAGCCACCAGCAAGCCGCAGCATCTGCTGGACAACATGGGGGCAGGCATCGGCGCCTTGCCCGATGCGGCAGTGCGCAGAAAAATGACGGCGTTCATGGACAGCATTTAGACTGCAACCAGGGGAGGTTCATTCATGTCGCGTTGGCAAGAACGCCGCGAGCGTTTCCGTTCGGTACTTTCGGGCAACAAGTGCGTATTTCCCGGTTCGGTGTTCGATCCGATGTCCGCACGTATCGCCGAGTCACTGGGCTTCGAAGTCGGCATGTTCGCCGGATCAGTGGCTTCGATGACCGTGCTCGGCGCGCCGGACCTCATCGTTCTCACCTTGACGGAATTCGCAGAGCAGGCACATCGCATCTGCCGCGCGGGAAACCTGCCGTTACTGTGCGATGCGGACCACGGGTATGGTAATGCGCTGAACGTGATGCGTACCGTCGAAGAACTCGAAACGGCGGGCGTCGCCGGACTTTCAATCGAAGATACCGAATTGCCCATTGCATTTGGCGGCGGCAAACCGCGCCTGATCCCCATCGAAGAAGGCGTGGGCAAGATGCGCGCGGCGGTCGCGGCGCGCGGCGATTCGGGATTGGTCATTGCCGGACGTACCGGAGCGCCTTCGATGGCTTCCATGGCCGACGCCATTGCCCGCGCCAAGGCGTACGAGGCGACGGGCGTGGACGCGATTTTTCTGGTCGGCATCAAGTCGCGCAGTGACCTGGACACCATTGCAGCGGAAGTGAAATTGCCACTGATCCTGGGTGGAGCCGGCAAGGATCTCATGGATCGAGACTGGCTCGCGCAACGCGGCGTGCGTATCTGCCTGCAGGGACATCAGCCGTTTGCCGCGGCAGTGCGTGCAGTCCACGATACGCTGCGCGCATTGCGGGAAGGCACGCCGCCGGAAAAAATCGATGCAGCAGCGAACGACGAGGTGATGAAGCGCTTTACGCGCAACGACGATTACGTGCGCTGGATGAAGGACTGGTTGTAGCTCTCTAAATCACCCGCTACGATCACAAATTCTCACCACGAAGGCACGAAGGACACGAAGGGTCACGAATTGGATTTTGACCTCCTTCGTGTTTCTTCGTGTCCTTCGTGTCTTCGTGGTGAGGCTTAAGATTTCGCGCTGTCACAGCCCTTAGAGCAATCCCCTTGACGCCAGATTCCGCATCAGGTCATTCACGCCGTAGGTCCATGGCGTCACCTTGTCGCAGTGATTGACACGGTTCGCCAGCATGCCGAGCGCATCGGCGCGAATTGAGACTACATCGCCGATCTTGTGCGTGAAGCCCTTGCCAGGCTGGTCGCGGTCCTGCACGGGTGCAAACTGGGTGCCGAGAAACAGCATGATTCCATCGGGATACTGATGCGTCCGATTCACCGCCTGCCCCGCGAGGTCCAGCGGATCGCGGCTGATGTTGGCGAGATGACTTTCCCCGGACAGCTTGTAACCTTCGGGACCGGTGATCTCGATGCGAATGTGTGTTCTGCGCAGATCGTCGATGCCGTAGTGGCGATCGAACAGGCGGATGAACGGCCCGATCGCACAACTACCGTTGTTGTCCTTTGCCTTGCCCAGCAGCAATGCGCTGCGTCCCTCGAAGTCACGCAGGTTCACATCGTTGCCGAGCGTGGCGCCGATCACCCGCCCCGCACGGTTGATCGCGAGCACGACTTCCGGTTCCGGGTTGTTCCAGGAAGAATCGGCACGCACGCCGATCTCCGCCCCCACACCGACCGCGGACATGGGTTGGGACTTGTTGAAGACTTCCGCGTCGGGCCCGATGCCGACTTCCAGATACGGCGACCAGAGATCGCGCCGGATCAGGGATTCCTTGACCCGCATTGCTTCGGGTGAGCCTGGTTTGACGGTTTTTATTTCCGCGCCAATCTCCGCGCCGATGGAACGACGGATTTCCTCGGCCTTATCCAGGTCTCCCTTCGCGTGCTCCTCGATAACACGCTCGAGCATGCTGGAGACGAAAGTCACGCCGCATGCCCGCAACGCCTGCAAATCGCAAGGTGTAAGCAGATAAGGCTTTGCCGGGTCACGGCGATCCACGTGCGCATTGGCAATCAGATCGCCAATTGACCCCACTGGCTTCGCCCGGCCGCTCTTTATCGCAGCGCGGGCGGACTTGACCGGATCCTCCAGATTGAGCAATTCGCTGACCGTCGGAACGATGCGGGACAGATCCCAGGCCTGGGCGTCGGCTATGAGCACGGGGCTCGGTCCGGCGTTGCGTCCCGGCACCCATGCGCGCCCGATGAGCGTAGCCCGATCTGCGTCGGCGGGCAGGACTTGTTCTACCGAGAGTTTCATGGTCTGCCCCCGGTCAATCGCTGCGGTTAATCAGGAAAAAAAATTCCGGCGCGCAGTCCGGCAGGCACAGAGCCACCCAGCCCTCACTCTCGGACTTGAAACCGAAATACGCGTCCATTGGATAGCCCTGGTCATTGCGGGCGACGAGCTTGACGATACGCGCAGGCGGCGACGCGTCCGTATAGGTGACCAGGGTCTTGGCAAAGGTTTCGTGCAACTTCTTGATCTCGTTGCCCGAGAACTCTGTGGCTTCGAAGCCGGTGAAGTAACGTCCGCCGGCATCGGCGCGAGACTCGATCGGCGAGTAGGCGGGAATCGAGGGCCGGTCGAAAAAACTGCCTGGAAACCGCCAAACCCATCCTTCGCGTGCGACGATCATCTGCGCGGCAGGCATGCATATCACGGTGGCCGCCATGGCGATTTGCTTGGGTAAAGCATGGGTTAGATTCTTGGGTGGATGCTCGCAGTCGATAAGGCCTCCCGCCGGCGGCGCTTCCGAATCGGAATGCGCGAGCGATTGCAGTGCGACGACGAGCAGCAGGAAAGGCAGGTAACGTGTTGACATGGACTCCCCCTGGATGATTTTTTCTGGCGATTATACAGATGGCCGCATCGTCAGCCTGCCGATTAGCCGGCTTTGCACCGTAACTGCCCCATCCGTCTTAAAATTGGCGACCGTGCAGATACGAATTCCGTCCAACAATGCTTGATCGCGCACTGATCTTCCTGGATCTGGAAACGACCGGCGCCACCGCGCATTCCGACCGCATCACCGAAATCGGGCTTGTCGAGGTCGACAAGGGCCGCCATATCGGCGAATGGAGTTCGCTGGTGAATCCCGAAAAACCCATTCCTGCCTTGATCGAGTCACTGACCGGCATCACCGACGCAATGGTGGCCAAAGCCCCGACATTCGCGCAGCTTGCCCACGATTTGTATGGAAGGCTGGCCGGCAAGACTCTCGTGGCCCACAACGCCCGCTTCGATTTCGGATTTCTACGAAACGAATTCCGGCGCGTCGGACTGATGTACGACCCCGACGTGCTTTGCACCGTGCGGCTCTCCCGCCGCTTGTTTCCGCACGAGAGACGGCACAACCTGGACAGTCTTATCCAACGTCATGGACTGATCTGCGACAACCGTCACCGCGCGCTGGCGGACGCGCGCGTGCTGTGGGATTTCACGCAACGCATCTACCAGGATCTCGACAACATCGAAATCCACAAGGCCGTTGCCGACCTGCTCAAGAAACCGCAACTACCGCCCGGGTTGCCGGCGGATCTGCTCGACCGGATTCCGGAAGCACCTGGCGTGTACGCGTTTTATACGCAAAGCAACGTGGCTCTGCTTGTCGGCAAGAGCGCAAATTTACGGGCACGCGTGCTGTCGCATTTCAGCAGCGACCGGCAGCCTGCATGGCGCGCCAGCGCCGAGATCGCCCGCGTGGAATGGGATGTCGCCGTAGGCGAACTGGGTGTACAGATCCGTCATGCGAAATGGTTGAAGCGCCTGCAACCGCTGCATAACAGCAAGCCGCGGCAAGAGGAAGAACTTTGGGCACTGCACTGGGACCCGGTCGATGGCCCGTCGATCCCTGTGCCGGTGGACGCGGCGGGCCTGGATTTATCCGCGGCGTCCAGGTTGCACGGGATGTTCCGATCGCGACGCACCGCACTCAATGCGCTGCGCAAGGCCGCCGATGAGCATGGTCTGTGCCACATCGGTGCCGGCCTGCAGCCTGGGCCAGGACCCTGCCTCGGATATCAGCTCAAACGCTGTTACGGTCTTTGCATGGGGCGGGAGTCCGCGCTGACACACTCGATGCGCATGGTGCAGGCGTTGCATACGCTGCGGATGCGCGACTGGCCGCACCCCGGTCCGATCGGCATCCGCGAACACGACGCGTTGACAGGTCGAACCGAGATTCATGTCCTGGATCGCTGGCGGCATCTCGGCAGCGCCGATGCTGATTCGGATCTGCACGATATTCTGCAGACTCGCAGCGAGGCAGCGTTCGACGCGGGAATTTACCGGATACTCGTTCAGTATCTCAAATCGAATCGGAGCGACAGCGAAATCGTAGCACTGGGATGAAGCTCAGTGCCGCTCCAGGAATCCGGCGACTGTCTCATTGAATTTGGCGGGCTGCTCGAGATTGGACAAATGCGACGCCGATGGAATGATGACGAGCTGGGAACCTGAAATCGCTTCGTGGATCGCACGCGACATGGCCACCGGTGTGCCGACATCCTGTTCACCGACCACGACCTGTACCGGACAGGCGATCGCAGCCAGCCGATCGGTAAGATTGATTTTCGAAATAGCCCTGCAGCAACCGATATAACCCGCCGGCCTGGTATTGCGGATCAGCTGCCCGACCCGCGTCATCATCGGTTTGTTGGCCTTGTAGAATGGCTCGGTGAACCAGCGTTGTAACGTGGGCTCCACCAGCGGTTCCATGCCTTGCTCCGCCGCGATCCTGATACGCTCCTCCCATATCGGAGCCGCTTCCGCTGGAATCCGGCTCGTCGTATCGCATAACGAAAGGCTGCGCAAGCGCTTCGGGTATTTGAGCGCGAACGTCATGCCGATCATGCCGCCCATCGACAGGCCGATGAAGTGTGGGGCCTTCACCGAGAGTGCGTCGAGCAGGCCGAGCAGGTCCTCGGCAAGCATGTCGAGCGTATAGGCGCCATCCGGTGCGTCGCTGCCGCCGTGGCCGCGGGTGTCGAATCGCAGCACGCGATAATGAGCCTTCAGAAGCCGCGCCTGCTCGTCCCACATCGACTGATCGCAGCCAAGCGAATGACTCATCACGACCCACTGGCCCTGGCCCTCGACCGTATAGTCGATTTCGATGCCGTTGGCTTTTGCTTTCATTGTTCCTCCAATGATCCACCAAATATGGGCCGGCGCAGTATAAGTCGGCGCTTCGCCATGCACAACGACGCGCCGGTTGCGGTTGTTTCGTCGTAACATTCCCGTCTCCGGCGCTATCATCCGGACCATAAAACCAAGGGGGAGACATCTTGAGGCTCGTTCAATTCACGGACCCTTCCGGCGCTCGCCGCGTCGCCGCGTCCGAAGACGGGAATACTTTGCGTGTGCTTGCCGGTGTGACACGGATTTATGATTTTGCGCTCGCAGCGGCCCGAGCCAATTCGTCCCTGGAGTCCGCAGCCAAGGCGAAGATCGGGGCGGAAACGGTCAGTTACGAAGAAGTAATCAATGAAAAGCGACTACTGCCGCCGCTCGATCATCCCGACCCTTATCGCTGCCTCATCACGGGAACAGGGTTGTCGCACCTTGGCAGCGCCGCGGCACGCGACTCGATGCACGCGAAGTTGCAGAAGGATGAATCCGAACTGACCGATTCGATGAAGATGTTCAAGTGGGGCATGGAAGGGGGCAAACCTGCGGCCGGGAGTATCGGCACCGCGCCCGAGTGGTTCTACAAGGGCGATGGCCGTTGCGTGGTTGCACCGGAAAAGGAGCTGGAACTGCCGGCCTATGCGCTCGACGGCGGCGAAGAAGTGGAAGTCGTCGGGCTCTACATCATCGGCGACCGCGGCGAAGTGCTGCGCGTGGGCTTTGCGCTCGGCAATGAATATGCGGACCATGTCATGGAACGCCAGAATTATCTTTATCTCGCGCATTCGAAGCTGCGCCAATGTTCATTCGGACCGGAGTTGCTCATGGGCGCACTGCCCGCATCGGTCACCGGACGCGCGCGCCTGGTGCGTGACGGCAAGGAGATTTGGGCGGAGGACTGGTTATCGGGCGAAACTAACATGTGCCACTCGATCGGCAACCTCGAGCATCATCACTTCAAGTATCGCGACTTCCGCCAGCCGGGCGATATGCACGTGCATTTTTTCGGCGCCGCCACCGGCAGCTTCACGAAAAAAATAGAAACCAGGGTCGGGGACGTATTCGAGATCCACGCGTCGGCGTTCGGACGCCCGCTGCGCAATCCGCTTGGAGCCGCACGGGAGAAAGACGACCTGATCACCATCCGCGCGCTATGAATGAACTGCATGTGGTGTTCGGCACCGGGCCGCTCGGACTGGCGGTCATGCGCGAACTGCGGGGCCGCGGCAAGCATGTGCGCATGATCAACCGCTCGGGCCGCGTGAGATTCGACAAGGATCTGCAAACGGAAGTCGGTGGCATCGATGCCGCCGATCCCGCGCGGACCCGCGAAGTTTGCGAGGGCGCCGCAGTGGTTTATCACTGCGTCGGTCTGCCCTACCCGCGCTGGATCGAATTTCCCTCGATTGCCGCGGGCATCGTCGAAGGCGCAGCATCCGCAGGGGCAAGGCTTGTCTACGCTGATAATCTTTACGCCTATGGGCCGGTGGACGGACCGATGACCGAGGATTTGCCTTTGAGCGCAACGACACGGAAGGGGCGCATTCGCGCCGGCATCGTGCAGTTGCTGATGAACGCGCACAACGCAGGAAAGATCCGTGTCGCGATCGGACGTGGATCCGATTTTTTCGGTCCTTTCGCCACCGACGCGGCAATGATGGGCAGCCGCGTGTTCGGTCGTGCGCTGGGCGGCAAGTCGGCGCAAGCGCCCAGCGATCCGGATCGGCTTCATACCTACACTTTCATCGACGACTTTGGCAAGGCGCTGGTCACGCTCGGGGAGCGCGAAGTGGCACTGGGCGAGGTCTGGCATGTGCCGAGCGCCCCGGCGACTACCACGCGCCGCTTTGTAGAAAAGGTTTACGGCGAGCTTGGAAAGCGCACGAAGCTGAGCACAGCCCCGCGTTTCGCGATCGCTTTGCTGGGGCGGTTCGACGAAAACGTCCGCGAACTTCGCGAAATGCTCTACCAGTTCGAACGCGATTTCGTCATGGATTCCAGCCGCTTCGAATCGAGCTTCGGCATGCGGGCCACGCCGCTGGATGAGGCGATACGGCAGACGCTGGCATGGTATAGCAGCCGGTCAGCGTCCTGATCCAGGAAACAGCGAATGTCGGAAACAGCACTCCTAAATGAAGATCATCCCATGTTCCATGCCGCGCTCATCCATTTGGTGCGGATCAACAGTTCAGTTCGCCGCCACACGGTTTGGGGATCTCTGTCTCGACGATGTTAAAATTGCGATGCAATGAAGTAGTATTTGAGCGCTGCAGCATCGTCATTTCCTGGAGTCGGTCGGGCAAAGGAAAGCGCAACCTTGAAGCAGCGGGCGACAACATCCTCCAAACTTTCGCGGCCACGCCTTCACGGCGCGACGCATCGGGAGCATCTGTACCAAGTGCTGGACCAGGCGCGGGTTGATCGTCCGTGCATCTTTATGACGGGCCCTCCGGGCTATGGAAAAACCACGGTGGCGGCGACATGGCTCGATGCCCGTCGATTGGATGGAATCTGGTTCCAGATTGACGCCGGGGATGGAGATCTGGCGAGTTTTTTTCATTGGCTAGGTCTGGCGGCAAAGCCGTTCGCACGCAAGAATGAAGCGCCATTGCCTTTTCTTACCCCCGAATATTTATCCGATGTGGGCGGATTTTCGCGACGGTTTTTTCGCCGCTTGTTCGAACGGCTTCCGACTGGGGCCGTCCTCGTATTCGACAACTATCAGGAGCTGCCGACGGGTGACCCGCTACACGAATTGATCGCGACGGCAGTTGACGACGCACCCGTTGGTACGTGCCTCATTATTATTTCCCGGCGTGAACCGCCGAAGTCGCTGGCCCGACTGCTAGTCAACGAACGCGTCGCCAAGATTGGTGTGGACGAATTGCGCCTGACGCCAGAGGAGACGTACTTGATTGCCGGCAAAGGAGGAGTCAATGCGCCGGCTGACTTGCAAGGATTGCAAACGGAAGCGGACGGGTGGGCGGCAGGGTTGACCTTGTTGATCGAGCAACGGAGGAACTCACAGGCAGGGCGGGCGCATAAATCCGAAGCCTCGCAGGAAGTGCTGTTCAACTACTTTGCGTCGCAGGTGTTCAACACAATCGACCCGGAGCGGCAAGAGTTTTTACTTGACACCGCGGTCCTGCCGTCGGTTCTGCTTCCCGTCGCGATTGCGCTCACCGGGTCCGGCCGCGCAGGAGAAATTTTGCATGACCTGTATGAGCGGCGCCTATTCGTTCATCGTCGCGATAGCGCGCCGTTGACTTACCAGTATCACGCGCTGTTCAGGGACTTTTTGCGTGGTCTCGCCGCGCAGAAGTATTCGCCGGAGCAAATCCGAGCCCTGCTGGTACGCGCCGCCGATATGCTCAAGGTGCATGAACGGACCGAGGATGCGATCGATCTTTATCGGGAAGGGTGTGCATGGGAGGAAGCAGAGAAGCTGATCTTGGAGAGCGCTTCCGACCTTCTCGCTAAGGGCCGCTGGCGGGCCTTGCAGCAGTGGCTGCACTCGCTCCCGGTTGAACAATTGTCGCGAAGTGCCTGGGCCATGTACTGGCTTGGAAGCAGCGAAATGCAAAATGCGCCGGCGCTTGCCCGGGAGTGGCTTATCAAGGCGAATGACGCCTTTGTGCACAGCGGAGACGTCATCGGGCGACTCTTGTCCGCTGCCGCCATACTCAGAAGCATCCATTTCGAGTACAAGACATTTGAGTCCATGGATCGGTGGATCACGCAAATCGATGCCGATCTCGCCAGCGCGCCTGTGTTTCCAAAACTGGCCGATGAATTGGCGCTGCACAGCGCGGTTCTTCTGGCAGTCATTTATCGTCTGCCTGGACACGCTGTACAGCAACAAAGTATTGCGCGGGTGTCCGAACTTCTGGATGCTCCGATCGATGTAAACTGCCGTGTGTCGGCCGCCTTCGTGCTGCTCCTTGCGCACACCCAGGCGCATCGGAACAGCGTGGCTTTGCAGTTGGTGGAGCGGATTGCGCCTTGCATGGACGACCCCGGTCTGACGGCCTTGAATCGCGCGTACTGGTGGATGCTGGTGGGCTATCTGCATCAGCGAAGAGGAGCGCGTGCCGAGACCGAAGAGGCGCTGAACCGCTGCGATCGCATTGCTTCGGATCATGGTCTTCGGCAGCCGGAATTTCTTTCCCGTTGTTTTCGAGTACAGCACTGTTGCACTTGGTCGGATACGCAGGGCGCCCTTCGCGCGCTCGATGGAATGGAGAAATTCGTTTCCGACGAAAATTCGATGGCCACCGCCCAGTACCATAAGCAGCGCCTGTTTCTCGAAATGCTGCGGGGGAACTCTGAAGCTGCCGAAATGCATGCCCGACGCGGTGTCACTGCCGCGCTTCGGCTGGGCTCACCGTTTTTCAATGTGATCTGGTTATCGCAGGGAGCCGCGGCACTCGGGTTGAATGGCGCTTATGAAGACGCAGCAGCTTGGCTCCGGACTGCGTGGGTTGAGTCAGACAATGGATTCGTTATCGCGTATCGGCCGATGATTCTGGCGTCGGAATTCTTCATCAGCGTGTGCAGAGGTGAACAAAACCGATCTCGCGATTGGTTGCAGAACTTATTCGCCATTACGCCTGATGAGGATGCTTTTTCTTACGTTGGCACCATGCCAGTCGTGAGAGATGCAGTACTGGTCCATGCCCTTATCGCGGGCATCAATGTCAAGTTTGTGCAAGCGCTCATCCGCAAATATGAAGTTGCTCCACCGAGGCAGGATATCGAGTCGTGGCCATGGCCGGTCAAGGTATTCACGCTCGGCGCGTTCCATGTCGAAGTCAACGGCGTGCGGGTGCAGTATTCCAGGAAAACGCCGAGAAAAGTACTGCTTCTATTGAAAGCGCTGATTGCCATGGGCAGATCGTCGGTTTCCATGCGCCGGGTGGTCGATGCGCTGTGGCCGGACGAGGATGGCGACGCGGGCTTGGAGGCACTCGGTGCGAGCTTGCATCGACTGCGCAAGCTGCTGGCGCATCCCGCCGCTATACAGACCGAGGACGGAGTGCTGTCGATCAACCGGTCGATGGTCTGGGTCGATTTGTGGTGCTTTGAAGATCAAGTTTCCTCCGAAGGGCGCCGAATCGACGAGGACGAGAACGATTACAAGTCGGTACTTGGCTTGTATCGTGGTCATTTCCTCGATGATGAAGACGTGGACGCGGCGTGGGCCATTGGGCCAAGAGAGCGCGCACGCAGCCGATTTCTCAAGTACCTGCTGGTTACCGGACGCGCACTTGAAGACGCGAGAGATTACAACGCGGCTGGCAGCCTGTATCGGACTGGCATCGAGGCGGACGAGCTGGCGGAGGACCTTTATCAGGGCCTCATGCGCTCGCTCATAGCCGCGGGTCACACCGCCGAAGCGGTGATAGTTTTTGGCAGGTTGCGTTCCGTCCTCGGGAGCGTGCTCGGCATCAGGCCCTCTTCCGGAAGTGTCCGCCTGATCGAGGAGCTTCGACAGTAGCCCGATCACTGCTGCGGCGAATTTGTATCCAATCTGTCAGGCACTTCCGCTAGCTTGTCTGTAAGGAGCGGAAGGATTCCTGTGCCATTGCCCGCAATTTACGTTGTTCGCGTCTATCGCCGATCCCGCCGGGATCGTTCGGGGGTCGTGGGTGTCGTGGAAGAAGTCAATGACGGGGTCCGGAAGTCGTTTTGCAGTGCGCTTCAGCTCTGGTCGGTCATCGAAAATGTATCGCTCCCCGGTCGTGCCCGATCCGCGCTGTTACGCAATTTACGGCGAACTGTAATCCGCGTCAGCGGATAGACGGCCCGAAAAACAGGATGCACCTGACTTCAAGCCATGTCCAAGCGGGTCAATTCAGTAGGAGAGTCCGCCGTGTTCATCTCAACAATTCAGACTTCTTTCGGAAGGAAATAGCAATGGGAACAAATCTTGCCGTCATGGTTACGCTTGTCTCGGCCTTGTCTTGCGCAGCAGCAAGCGCTCAACAATTACCTAAATCCGGAACCATCAATCTGCATACGGGTTGGAAAGTAAGCGGAGAAGTGATCGAAGTTGCCGACAAGAAATTTCAGGGCCACGGAACCGCCATCGGAACCAGCTTCAACGATTCCGGCTCAGGCCCGATGCATATGGGGCCGGCGACTTGCTTCTACACTTTCTTT
>JANMYN010000898.1:0-4262 GCA_031382195.1 Betaproteobacteria bacterium | reverse complement strand
GTTCCAGGTCGAATCGCGTGCACAGATGTCGATGCTGCCCCGCCTCAAACCACAAAATTACTACGATCTGGTTATCGAAGTCGCAATCGTGCGTCCCGGTCCGATCCAGGGCGGCATGGTGCATCCTTATCTGAATAACCGCAAAAAGAAGCCCGAAGACATCAAGTACTCCTCCCCGGCACTGCGCAAAGTACTGGAGCGCACGCTGGGTGTGCCGATCTTCCAGGAGCAGGTGATGGAGATCGCGATGGTCGCCGCCGGTTTTACGCCGGGCAAAGCAGATCAGTTGCGACGTGCCATGGCGGCCTGGAAAAAAAAGGGCGGTCTGGAGCCTTTCAAGGAAGACCTGGTCCGCGGCATGCTCAGCAACGGATACGATGAGAAGTTCGCACTGCAGATTTTCGAGCAGATCAAGGGTTTCGGCGAATACGGCTTCCCGGAATCGCACTCGGCCAGTTTCGCGCTGCTGGTCTATGTCTCATCGTGGCTCAAGCGTTATGAACCCGCCGCGTTCACCTGCGCATTGCTCAACAGCCAGCCGATGGGTTTTTACGCCCCCGCGCAACTGGTGCAGGATGCGCAGCGTCACGGCGTGGAAGTGCGCGCGGTGGATGTGATGAAGAGCGAATGGGACTGCACGCTGGAGGAGGGTGAGGCGAGAGGCGTGAGGCGAGAGGCGAGGGAAACGGATTCTGACTTTACTCCTCACCCCTCACGCCTTACGCCTCACGATTCCGCCCAGCCCGCCGTACGATTAGGCCTGCGCATGGTCAGTGGTTTGTCCGGAGCCGCAGCCGGACGATTGGTCAAAGCGAGGGACGAACTACTGGAATCGTTACACGCCTCACGCCTCACGCCTCACGTCTTGCCCGATTTCGAAGAACTCGCACTTCGGGCAAAACTCTCGCGCAAGGACATGAATGCCCTCGCCGCGGCCGGCGCACTCGGATCGCTGGCCGGACATCGCCGTCATGCGGCCTGGCTGGTTGCCGGAATCGAACGGCGCCCGCCGCTGCTCGCTTCAGCGCCGATCGTCGAGTCCGCCCCCGTCCTGGCTGCGCCAACAGAAGGCCAGGACATCCTTGCCGACTACGCCAGTCTGGGCCTGACATTGGGCCGGCACCCGCTGGCGCTGCTGCGTCCGCGGCTGAAAAAGCTTTCCATGATCACTGCCGAGCAATTGGGAACCACGCCGAGCGGCACGCTGATACATGTCGCGGGCCTGGTCACCTGCCGCCAGCATCCCGGTACCGCCAAGGGCATCATCTTCGTCACTCTGGAAGATGAAACCGGACAGATTAACGTCGTGATCTGGAAAAGGCTCGCGCAGAAGCAGCGGCGCCCGTTATTGGCTGCGAGATTGCTGGGCGTAGCGGGCATTCTCGAAAGGGAAAGCGGCGTCACCCATCTGATCGCGGAACACCTCACGGATCATTCCGCGCTGATCGGAGACCTCCTCACCCACTCTCGCGATTTCCACTGACCCGCAAAAAACCCGATCGCCGCCTTGGGCGCAAATACCCTCCGTGCGTAGCACGTCGGAGTTATGGGCGTCAGCCCGGTTATGGCAACGCCGGTATCCCCTTGTGGGAATCCCTCTGGGGACCCCTTTAGGACGCCAAGGTAAAGCCAGAATCAGAAAACATGAACTTTCCAATCCGGAGAAAATGTCCGGATTGACGAGCCATTTGCTTTTTGTATCCGTTCAATTTCCCTGGCGTACCCCTCAAGGGGGTATTGAAAAGAATCCCTGGCAGCCTTCGCGGTCAATGCGTTTCGCTCCTCTACCTCCGCTACCTAGTCCCTGTGCTCTAATACGGGTCACTTCAGGAGAGAAAATTGAAGTTTGACTTCGACACCCCAATCGACCGCAGCGGCACGGCGAGCGTCAAGTGGAACAAGTACGGCGGCCGCGACATCATTCCGATGTGGGTCGCGGACATGGATTTCGCGTGCGCGCCCGCCATTGTCGAAGCGCTGCATCGGCGCATCGACCATGGCATTTTCGGCTACAGCGAGCCACCCGCCGGGCTCGTCGACGCCACCATCGCCCATCTGCAAAGCGAATACGGCTGGACAATCGAACCCGATTGGATCGTCTGGCTGCCGAGCCTGGTCGTCGGCCTCAACGTGGTCTGCCGTGCCTTCGGCCGCGAAGGCGCCGACGTACTGACCGCCGTGCCGATCTATCCGCCTTTCCTGTCCGCTCCGGTCAATGGCGGGCGCAATGTGGTGCGCGTGCAGATGATCGAATCCAACGGCATCTGGCGCTGGGACATGGCTGCTCTGGAACGCGCGATCACGCCCAGCTCGCGCCTGCTGCTGCTGTGCAATCCGCACAATCCGGTCGGCCGCGTGTTTTTGCGTGAGGAATTACAGGCCATTTCCGACGTGTGCGTGCGTCACAATCTGATTCTGTGCTCAGATGAGATCCACAGCGGCCTGATCCTCGACGCAGACAGGCGCCATATTCCAGTTGCAAGCCTGAGTGAGGAAATCGCGCAGCGTACCGTGACCCTGATGTCGGCCAGCAAGACCTTCAACCTGCCGGCACTGGGCTGCGCTTTTGCAATTGCCGCCAATGCGGAACTGCGCACAAAACTCAGGAAAGCGATGGCGGGTGTCGTGCATCACGTCGGCTTGATGGGATACGTCGCCACGCAGGCGGCGTATCGCGACGGCAAACCGTGGCAATCGGCACTGGTCGATTACCTGCGCGGTAACCGGGATCTGGTCGAACGTTCGGTTGAGGCGATGCCCGGTCTGCGCATCTGGCGCGCGGAAGCTACTTACCTGTCCTGGATTGACGCGCGGGCGCTGAATGTGAACGACCCGGCCAAGCTGTTCACCGATGCCGGCGCAGGCCTGTACGACGGGGCGGCATTCGGTGCGCCGGGCTTCCTGCGACTGAACTTCGCGTGCCCGCGTGCGCTCCTGGAAAAGGCGCTCGCACGCATGGCGCGCGCGGTTGGCGGCCAGCTCAATTAGCTGGGCAAAGCGTGGGAATCCCAGGCCAGCGTAACTCCTGTCTCGTTTCCTACGATTTTCGGTAATATCTCACTCCATACTGATTCAATAGAGGACCCACCCGGATGGACCGCTTCACCATTTCGCTGAACGAAGATCTCGCCGAGCAATTCGATGCGTTGATCGGCCAGAAGGGATATCAAAACCGGTCAGAGGCCGTGCGCGACATGCTCCGGCACGAACTCGAATCGGCGCGCCTGGAGCAAGAGGAATCGCCCTATTGCGTTGCTTCGCTTTCGTACGTCTACAACCACCACGCCCGCGACCTCACCGAACGCCTCACCAATCTTCAGCACCAGCACCATCATCTCGTGCTGTCATCGATGCACGTTCATCTCGATCACGACAACTGCATGGAGACCGTTATTCTCCGTGGGGCGACTGGGGAAGTGAGCAAATTCGCCAACGAATTAATGGCAGTGCGAGACGTACGACACGGCCGGGTCAATGTCGTGCCGGTGGAAATAGACGACCACGCCCATCGCCCCCATCAGTATCACGTGCACACGCGGCCCCGCACTTAGGAAATTCATGGCATCGAAACCGCTTCTGTTTTCACCGATCACGCTGCGCGGCATCACTCTGAAGAATCGCATCGTTATCTCGCCGATGTGCCAGTACTCCTCGCATGATGGCCTGGCCAACGATTGGCATTTCGTCCACCTCGGTAAGATGGCCGTCGGCGGCGCCGGATTGATATTCACTGAAGCCGCCGCGGTCGTGCCCGAAGGCCGCATTACTTATGGCGACCTGGGCATCTGGTCGGATGCACACGTCCCGCCATTGAAGCGCACTGCCGATTTCATCAAATCCAATGGCGGCGTACCGGCGATTCAGCTCGCGCATGCCGGCCGCAAAGCGTCGATGCAAAGGCCCTGGCATGGCAACGGACCGATCAACGACAGCGATCGCGCACGCGGAGAAGATGCGTGGAAAGTCGTGGCACCTAGCGCGATTCCGATGGACACGGGCTGGCTCGTGCCGCACGAACTTAGCGTGGAGGAAATCCGCGCAGTGCAGGGGCGCTGGCGCGACGCCGCGCTACGCTCCCTCGCGGCCGGCTTTGAAGTCCTCGAGATGCATTCCGCGCACGGCTATCTCGGCCACGAGTTCCTCTCGCCGCTATCCAATAAGCGAACAGACAAGTATGGCGGCGACCTGCCGGGGCGCATGCGCTATACCCTCGAACTCGCAGAAGTCCTGCGCGCCGCATGGCCGCAGGACAAGCCGCTGTT
>JANMYN010000896.1:0-2375 GCA_031382195.1 Betaproteobacteria bacterium | reverse complement strand
AGTTTTCTCGTAAATCGGGCGCAGCAGATCGAGCATGGCCACGATGCCTCTCGGGCGCAGGTCAAAATGCTTCTGCACCAGCTGCGCGATTTTTTCGTCGGCGATCTTGCCGGTGCCGAACGTCGTGACCATCACGCTGGTGGGTTTGGCGACGCCGATCGCATAGGACACCTGCAGCTGGCACTTGGTCGCGAGTCCGGCGGCCACGATGTTCTTCGCCACATAACGTGCCGCATAAGCGGCGGAGCGATCGACTTTTGAAGGATCCTTGCCGGAAAACGCGCCGCCGCCGTGAGGCGCCGCGCCGCCGTAGGTATCGACGATGATTTTGCGTCCGGTCAGGCCGCAGTCGCCCTGCGGTCCGCCGACGACAAAGCGGCCGGTGGGATTGACCAGGTAGTTGATCGCGCCCTTGACCAGGTTCTTCGGCAGCACCGGCTTGACGATTTCCTCGACCACGGCCTCGCGGATCTTTTCCAGGGAAATATCGGGCGCATGCTGGGTGGAAAGCACGACTGTGTCGATGGAATCCGGCCTGCCGTTGACATAGCGGATGGTGACCTGGGACTTGGCGTCCGGCCGCAGCCATGGCAGGCGCCCGTCGCGACGCAGTTCCGACTGACGCTCGACCAGACGATGCGCCAAATAGATCGGCAACGGCATCAGGACTGGTGTCTCGTCGCAGGCATAACCGAACATCAGGCCCTGGTCGCCGGCGCCCTGGTTCAGCGGATCATCCTGGGCTTTGTTTACGCCCTGAGCGATGTCGGGCGACTGCTTGTCGTAGGCTACCAGCACGGCGCAGCCGCGGTAATCGATGCCGTAGTCGGTATTGTCGTATCCGATGCGCTTGATTGTCTCGCGTGCCACCTGTTGAAAATCAACAACGGCATGCGTGGTGATTTCACCTGCCATGACCACCAATCCGGTGTTCACCAGCGTTTCGGCCGCTACTCGCGCGAATTTGTCCTGGGTTAAGATGGCGTCCAGCACGGCATCGGAAATCTGATCCGCGACTTTGTCCGGATGACCTTCGGAAACCGACTCGGATGTAAAGAGGAAATCGCTCATTGGCAGGTTCTACGCAAATTCACAGGGGCCGGTCAGGATAGCAAAAAGCGGTCAAAAGAACAAAACGGAAAATCGAATAAGTTCATGTTCATAGGGTTGTTGCGGCAACTGGCGAAACTGCCGCTCTCCTGGACCCACGCGGTGGGCGGCGCGCTGGGGTGGATCGTATACTTCGTCTCCCCGACCTATTCGGCTCGCCTGCGCGCTAATCTTCTGGAAAGCGGACTCTGGAGAGACGAAAAGGATTATCAGCGCATTCTGCACCGGAATATCGCGGAGTCGGGCAAAGCCGGGACGGAGCTGATCCCGGTCTGGTTCCGGCCGGTCGCGTCGGCGCGGCAACTGGTCATACACGCCGGCCCCGTGGAGCTGTTGGAGCAGGCGGAACGGCGCAAACGAGGTGTCATCTATGTGACGCCGCATCTTGGCTGTTTCGACATTGCTGCGTTATGGCTGGCGCAACGCCGGCCGATCACCGTAATGTACCGGCAGCCGAAAATAAAAGTCCTTCAGCCGCTGATCGAAGCCGGGCGCGGGCGCGACAGGGTGCAATTGGCACCGGCAAGCCTGGGCGGCGTGCGTTTGCTGTTGAAAGCACTCAGACGAGGCGACGCGATCGGCATTCTTCCGGACCACGTCCCCGGAGGTGGGGAAGGCATCTGGGCGAATTTTTTCGGACGCCCGGCCTACACCATGACGCTGGTCGGGAAGCTGGTCGCAGCGACTGGCGCATCCGTCATCATGTTCGCGGCAGTCCGGCTGCCTAAAGGCGCAGGCTACGCCATTCACTTCACGGAATTTGACGGAAATCTGAGTGGCGACAACGGTGCACGCGCGCTCAACGCGGCAATCGAACGCTTGGTGAAACTGGAGCCAAGCCAGTATCTATGGAGCTACAACCGTTACAAGGCGCCTTCAGGCGCAAAAGCGCCTGAAGGCAGGGAAGAGGAACGAGGGACGAGGGGCGAGGGTTGAAAGCCAAACCCATTCTAAATTTTCGCCGTGCATCGGCCGTCTGGTATCACGCAGCGTCTGGCTCGTGCCCCATAGTCCGTCCCTCGTCCCTCATCCCTGCTTCACCCCCATGCCTGAAAAAATCGGCTTCGGCCTGATCCGTCTGGTCGGTCTGTTGCCGTTGCGCCTGCTGGCGCCGCTCGGCCGAGGCTTCGGCATGCTGATTTACTGGCTGGCCTGGGAACGCCGGCGGGTGGTCCGCACGAATCTGCGCTTGTGCTTCCCGCAGATGCGGGACAAGGACCGCGAAAAGCTTTCCCGCCGGCATTTTCGTGCCTTCGGACGAACCG
>JANMYN010000876.1:0-1973 GCA_031382195.1 Betaproteobacteria bacterium | reverse complement strand
AACGTTGCGCCGGATTGGCGACTTTTTTCTTCGGCATCACCACGCCCTGGCGGTTAAGCTCCGAACCTTGGGCACAATCAGGGTTCAATTTGTCGGAGTAGTACACCTTTCCAGTGGCATCGACGCACTTGCACATGCGGGCATTCCCTTGCTGGGCCTGCGCCGGAAGAGCCAGCGCGATGGCAATCACAAACGGGAGGATGACTATGATTTTCATGCGCTCACTCCATATTCATTGCGGTATCGCTCCACGGATCGTAACTGCCGTGCCAAATCGCCGCGCGAGCGCAAAAAGACCGCGAGATCGTCGAGGGTGGCGATGCTGACGACGGGAATTCCGAACTGGTCGCGGACTTCCTGAACGGCGGAAAGGGCGCCGGTACCGCGCTCCATACGGTCCAGGGCGATCAAGACTCCGGCAGGCTGCGCTCCGGCGGCTCTGATGATCTCCACGGATTCGCGCACCGAAGTTCCGGCCGATATGACGTCGTCTATGATCAGGACCCGCCCTTTGAGGGGTGCGCCGACCGTCACCCCGCCCTCGCCATGATCCTTGGCTTCCTTGCGATTGAAGCAGAACGGCAGATTTCGTCCAAAATCGGCCAGCGCTACGGCTGTCGCCGCCACGAGCGGGATGCCTTTGTAGGCCGGACCGTACAGAAGGTCGAAGGCGGTATCCGACGCCAGAAATGCTTTCGCGTAGAATTGCCCGATCTGTCGCAACGTATTGCCGTCGTTGAACAGACCGGCATTGAAGAAATACGGCGACATTCGCCCGGCTTTGGTCCTGAACTCACCGAAACACAGCACACCGCTGCCCACGGCGAATTCGATGAAGTCCTGCCGGAACTCATTCATTACTGATTGTGCGCATCGTCACTCTTAATTTAAACGGCGTACGTTCCGCCGTCAATAAAGGCTTTCTCGGCTGGCTTGCTCAGCAAAGCGCCGATGTGGTCTGCGTGCAGGAACTCAAGGCACAGGACAAGGATCTCACCGACGCGATTCGCAAGCCGGACGGATTCCACGGCTATTTTCATTGCGCCGAGCGCCCCGGCTACAGCGGTGTCGGTATTTACTGTCGGAAACAGCCCGACCGGCTGGTTGCCGGCATCGGCATCGCGGACATCGACGCCGAGGGCCGCTATCTCGAAGCCCGGTTCGGCAATCTGAGCATCGTATCGCTCTATATCCCTTCGGGCTCGAGCTCGCCGGAGCGGCTGGCGATCAAGTTCAGCTTCATGGAGCGCTGCATCGATCCACTGCACAAACTCGCAACGAGCGGCCGCGAAATCGTCATCTGCGGCGACTGGAACGTCGCGCACAAGGAAATCGACCTCAAGAACTGGCGCGCAAATCAGAAGAACTCCGGCTTCCTTCCCGAGGAGCGCCAGTGGTTTTCCAGCGTGATCGACCGTCTCGGCTATGTGGATGTGTTCCGCAAACTCGACGAGCGCGCCGAACAATATACCTGGTGGTCGAATCGCGGCCAGGCCTGGGCCAAGAACGTCGGCTGGCGCATCGACTACCAGATCGCCACGCCGGGTATTGCAGCCAAAGCAACTTCTGCCTCGATTTTCAAGGCCGCGCGCTTCTCCGACCATGCTCCTTTGAGCATCGACTTCGACTACCTACTTTGATCGGTTATGCCCGATCGGCGTTGGCTCCCGGCTCGCCAGGATGCGGCGCTTGTTCATTCCACGGTGCAACTTTGAACAGCAGCACCATCCCCGGCAGCGCCAGAAGCACGCATAACATGAAAAATCCGAACCAGCCGAGTTGCTCGACCAGCCATCCGGTCGTCGCATTCAGGAAGGTGCGCGGCACGGCGGCGAGGCTTGTGAATAATGCAAACTGGGTGGCGGTATAGGCCGGATGCGTTGCACGCGCTATATAGGCCACGAACGCGGCGGCCCCCAAGCCGACACCAAGCGCTTCGAACCCGATCACAAGCGCAAGCGCGGTCCGCTCTG
>JANMYN010000845.1:0-3667 GCA_031382195.1 Betaproteobacteria bacterium | reverse complement strand
GTTGGTTGCGGGGGCAGGATTTGAACCTACGACCTTCGGGTTATGAGCCCGACGAGCTGCCAGACTGCTCCACCCCGCGACCGGATCGAAATCAGACGAATCAAATTTCGAGAGGCGGCAGTATAGCAATCCGCAACACCTTCAGCAACCCGCTAATGGAACCACGGAACACCGCGCGAACCTCAATCCCCAGCTATCCAGTCCAGGATGGGCTGCCATTGTTCGAGGTCCTTCGCGGTCAAGTATTCCGGCAAATCGAACAGGCTCAGGCCATTGAATGCCGCATTGACGTACACCTGGGTGTCACGCAGATAGGTTAGAACCGGAAGCTCGAACTGCGCGAGGAAAGCTTCGAGCGTCGCGGCGGCTCGCGTTCGCGGGTTCACTCGCATACCCACGATACCGATTAGGGTTTTGTGCCTACGAACTGCCTTCTCCTCCATCAGTGTCTGCAGAAAGGTACTGGTCGCTGCCATATCAAATACCGAGGGCTGCACGGGAACGATGATTTTTTGCGCGATTTTCAGTGAATATGCCAGATTCTTGCCATGAAGACCGGCCGCCGAGTCTAGGATTAGCCAGCTAGAGTCGGGTAGATTCGTCGATTCATCGCCATTCTTGGAATCAAGTCGTTGAATGACAGAACGATCCGCAGGTCTCATGGCGAGCCATTTGAGAGACGAACGCTGGCGATCCAAGTCCCACAGGAATACTTTCTGTTTTCTGGATGCGAGCGACCCTGCCAGATTGGTCGCGAGGGTTGTCTTTCCCGATCCGCCCTTGGGGTTGGCGATGAGGATGGCCTTCATATTGTTCTCCGCGAATCAGCCATGCACTCCGGCGCTAATAACGGCCGCCAGTTACCGTCAAAAACTCATGCAATGTCGGCCTGTCGCGCTTGTTCGGCCGGCGGTATTTCCGGCGCATCTTCGCCTGCCGCCTGCGTTCCCACCTGCAGATGCTCGATCTGATCGGTGACCGGTTCGGTTTCGACCAATGCGCCCAAGTCCTCAAGCGGCGGCAATTCATCAAGCGAGCGCAAATTCAGATCGTCAAGAAACGACCGCGTAGTCGAATAAAGCGCAGGACGGCCCGGTACTTCGCGATGCCCGACCTCGTCGATCCAGCCCCGCGCTTCGAGTGCCTTGAGTATCCCACTTGAGACGACAACGCCGCGTACATCCTCGATATCGCCGCGCGTCACCGGCTGCCGGTAGGCGATGATCGCGAGCGTCTCCATCACGGCCCTGGAATACTTTGGCGGTCGCTGCGGGTTAAGACGATCCAAAAACTTCTGATATTCGGGGCGAACCTGAAAGCGCCAGCCACTCGCGACATTAGCGAGTTCCACGCCCTTCTCGGCCCAGTCCGTACGCAATTCTTCCAGCACGCGGCGTATCACATCGGCAGCAATTTCGTCGCCGAAAAGTTTCCTGAGATCTGCGATCGGCAATGGTTCCGTGCTGCTCAGCAACGCTGCCTCCAGCACACGTTTGACTTGTATAGGGTCAGACAGCGGCAAGTCCATGATTTAATTTTACGTAAATGGGCGAAAACGCACTCTGCTGAGTAACCTGGACCAGCGTCTCGCGGGCAAGCTCCAGTATTGCAAGAAAGGTGACCACCAGGACCGGGACCCCGACCTCGGCATCGAAAAGATCCTCGAATCGCACGAATCGAAGATTCTGCAGCTTACGAAGAATTCTGCTCATATGTTCGCGTACTGACAATTGTTCCCGGGTAATTCGATGATGCCGCGTCACGCGTGCGCGGGCGATCAAGCCCAGCCATGCATTGCGCAAGTCATCCGGGCTGACCCCGGGTAGTTGCGGCGCGCCTTCCTTGTCAAACCATATCTGAACCAGTGAAAAATCCCGGCCAGCTTGTGGCATTTCATTAATCCCCTGCGCGGCCGCCTTCATTCGCTCGTACTCGATCAGCCGCCGCACCAGTTCGACGCGCGGATCCTCTTCCTGCGCGCCGGCCTGAACGGGCCGCGGTAGCAGCATGCGCGATTTGATCTCAATCAGAAGTGCCGCCATCAGCAGGTATTCTGCCGCCAATTCGAGCTGGTTGGCCCGCATGGCTTCCACATAGTCCATGTATTGCCGCGTAAGGCTGGCCATCGGGATATCCAGAACGTCGAGGTTGTGCCTACGGATCAGATACAGCAACAGATCGAGCGGCCCTTCGAACGTATCCAGAAAAATACGCAGTGCGTCCGGCGGAATATACAAATCTCCCGGCACTTCGAGCACCGGCTCGCCGCGGACAAGCGCGAACGGTTGGACAGAAATTTCGACACTCATATTCTTATGTGAAATAGGGCTTAGCCAGGGCCGTGGAACCACCGAAACCTCGCGGACCACAATTACGGCCGGCGTCTCAATTGAAGCATCGAATTATCGGTCAAAATCGGGACGCTAGCCAGCCGGGAAGCTGCTCCCGGCCGCTCACGTATGAACTATCCCTTCTTGAAGCTCAGTTTGCCGGCACTCATCGAAACGCGGATGACGTCCTTGGGCCCAAACCGCCCTTCAAGAATCTCCTTGGCCAGGGGGTTCTCTATCGCTGACTGAATCGCGCGCTTTAGCGGCCGCGCACCGAAGACAGGGTCGAAGCCAACCGCAGCAAGTTCACCCAGCACGGCATCGTCCACCTCGAGCTTCATCTCCATCGCTGCGAGTCGCTTTTCGAGATATCCGAGCTGAATTTTTGCAATCGACTTGATGTGCTTTTGATCCAGCGCGTGGAACACGACGACCTCATCGATTCGGTTGATGAATTCCGGACGAAAGTAGGCCTTGACCTCGCCCATGACTGCGAGCTTGATTATTTGGTAATCGTCCCCGGACATCTGCTGGATCATTTGTGAACCAAGATTTGATGTCATGACGATCACTGTGTTCTTAAAGTCAACAGTGCGCCCCTGCCCATCGGTCATACGTCCGTCGTCGAGCACTTGCAGCAATACATTGAAAACATCCGCGTGCGCCTTTTCCACCTCATCGAGCAGAATGACCGAATAAGGCTTGCGCCGAACTGCCTCGGTAAGGTATCCGCCCTCTTCATAGCCTACATAGCCAGGGGGAGCGCCAATCAGGCGGGCGACCGAGTGCTTTTCCATGAATTCAGACATGTCGATGCGGATCAGATGATCCACGGAATCAAACATGAAAGTAGCCAGCGCCTTGCACAGTTCTGTCTTGCCCACCCCGGTCGGCCCCAGAAACAGGAAGGAACCATATGGCCTATTGGGGTCGGAAAGTCCCGCGCGGGAACGGCGAATCGCATCGGCTACCATTCGCACCGCTTCGTCCTGGCCGATCACCTGCTCATGCAGCCGCTTTTCCATGTTGAGCAGTTTTTCGCGTTCACCCTGCAACATCTTCGACACCGGAATTCCGGTCGCGCGCGACACCACTTCGGCAATTTCCTCCGCGCCGACATCGGTGCGCAGCAACTTGAACCGGGGCTTGTCCGCTGAACTCTCCGCTTTCTTGAGCTGCGATTCGAGCTGCGGAATCTTGCCGTACTGAAGCTCGGAAACCTTCTGCCAATCGCCCTTGCGCTTGGCGGCCTCCATTTCCAGCTTCAGCTTCTCCAGTTCTTCCTTTATGTGCTGCGAACCCTGTACCTGGGCTTTCTCGGCTTTCCAGATTTCTTC
>JANMYN010000839.1:0-3467 GCA_031382195.1 Betaproteobacteria bacterium | reverse complement strand
AAAGAAATGACCATGTCCAAGGCCCGCATCCTCATCGTCGATGACGATCCCGACCTTCTGCGTCTGCTGACTTTCAGACTGGAAGGTGCCGACTACGCCGTAGATTGTGCCGACAGCGCGGAACGCGCTCTCGCACGCTTGTCTGTAGCAATTCCGCAGCTTGTAATTACCGACCTGCGCATGCGGGGCATGGACGGCATGGCGCTGTTTGAGAACATTCACAAGAGCAATTCAGCGCTGCCAGTCATCATCCTCACCGCTCACGGCACGATTCCGGACGCAGTAGCCGCAACCCAGCGCGGCGTGTTCGGCTATCTAACCAAACCGTTCGACAGCAAGGAGCTGCTGGAGCAAGTCGCGAAAGCCGTCGCTTTGAGCGGTAGCAGAACCGACAAGGTGAATGGCGACGCCGACTGGCGCGCCGAAATCATCACCCGCAGCCTGGCGGTGGAAAGCATTCTTGGAAAAGCAAAGCTAGTTGCGGGAAGCGATGCCAGCGTGCTGGTGAGAGGCGAAAGTGGAACAGGGAAGGAATTGCTGGCAAGAGCGATACACAGGGCAAGCCCGCGATCTGGCAAACCGTTTGTCGCCATCAACTGCGGAGCCATTCCAGAGCAGTTGCTCGAGTCAGAATTGTTTGGCCATATGAAGGGCTCGTTCACTGGCGCCGCGCGCGATTACAAGGGATTGTTCCAGGCCGCTGAAGGCGGCACCGTATTACTGGACGAGATCGGCGACATGCCACTGCCGCTGCAGGTAAAACTCCTGCGTGTGCTACAGGATAAGGAAATCCGGCCAATCGGCTCCACCCAGACCGTTGCGGTCGATGTGCGGATCATTTCAGCCACGCATCGCAACCTCGAGGAAGCGATCAAGGCGGGGAGATTCCGCGAGGATCTGTATTACCGACTCAACGTTGTTTCATTCGGATTACCTGCCCTTTGCGAGCGGCGCGAAGATATCCCGGTTCTGGCCACCCACTTCCTCAATCAACTTGCCGAGCGCTATAAGAAACCACTGAACGGCTTTGCCTCTGAAGCAATGGAAATCCTGGTCAGGTCGGCTTGGCCGGGAAACGTGCGTGAGTTGTACAACGTCGTCGAACAGGCGGTTGCATTATCGACCACGTCGATTATCACGCCTGCTCTTGTCGACAGCGCGATGCGAGGTCAGAGCGCCGAATTGTCTTCCTTCGAATCCGCGCGCAGTGACTTCGAGCGCGATTATCTCGCCAAACTCCTTAAAATTACCGGCGGCAACGTCACCCAGGCGGCACGGCTCGCAAAACGAAACCGCACCGAGTTCTACAAATTGCTACAGCGGCATCACCTCGACCCTAAGCTGTTCAAAGGTATTTGATCCTAAGGTCTGTGTCGCCCCGGGGAGACATGGGCTTCCGCAGATTAATCAATTAATTGTCTGTCCTGTGGGTGTCCCTGTCGCCACAAGGAGACAGTGGATCCCTGCCCGTCATTGGCGAAAACAGTCAAGTGATTGTTTTTAAATCCTTTAATTCCTCTGGCACGACGGGTGCTTTGATGCGTAAGAATTCTCCTCAATACATTAGTCGGTTTCGCCGATAAGGAAGTTTAGGCCGTCCGGCGCAAACGCATTAATTAAACAGACAAAACAGACCATGACCCATCAGAAAAACAATCCCATAACCCCACTGGTCATTGTCGCCGCGCTCTCCGTCATCGCCTTCAGTGGTATCGGGGTAGCGGCAATCACCGGAAATCTTTCCATCACCCACTCGAGCCTCAATCCATTCTCGAGTTTCAGCGCCTTACCGGCCAGCGGCATGATCCAGGCGCCGGCAGTCCCGATTGTGAGGCATGGAGGCCTGACACGCAGCCGCGGAGAAACACAGGCCGAAGGCAAGCCCGTCAACTTCCAATTTGGCGCGCGCGTGCCCACCCGTAAATCAGCGTGCCCCGACTGTGGCGTTGTCGATTCAATCATTCCTGGTCATGCCATGCCGCCCGCGACTGGCGTCGCCCGCTCACTGACCGCAGGGAGCGAGGGTGCGACGATTCTTAAGGTCGGGGGCAAGACCGCTGGCGATGAGCAGGATGAATCGCGCAAGGGCGGTTTTGTCGTGACCATTCATATGGAAAATGGCACCGTGCGAACCATTTACGAAACGGAGCGCCCTTCGCTCAACATCGGCGAACGGATCAAACTGGTCAATGGGTCGCTAATCAGGCTTGGCTAAAGTAAATCCAGGTAAGAATGACGAGGCAGAGCGCTAGCACGCCACCGATGACATAAGCCCTGCAATCCGCACATATTTGTGTTTGACGCCCGGTTTCCTCCCTTATCGGGCGTTTTTTTTGCCCGCACCTCGTTGACAGTCTGCCCGGTCGGCGTCACGCTCAATTGCGCGTTGAAATGCCCGCTTACCGAGAATCGCGACGGCAACCGAGTAGAACGACCCCACCTGGCACAAAGACTGTTCTCCCAAATGAAAAAATTCTCCCTGCTGATCGCAGCAGCGCTCATCTGCGCATGCGCTCCACCGAAGAAGGGTGCTGACGTCAATCTTGCCGGCTATCCGGCGGCGTTTCGCGCGGGATATCTCGATGGTTGCGAAAGCAGCAAACGAACGAGCGGACAGATCAAGGACGAAGTGCGGTTCAAACAAGATCCGCAATATGCATCCGGATGGCGCGATGGCTACGACATTTGCGCAAAACGGAAAAAATAACGCGCGACCCCTCGCCGGAGCACGTTGAATCGAGAAATTGCGACCGTCTCGCCACTTGCAGAAGCCTCATTACACGGTCGTAAATCCCCGGCTACTGTGCCCTTCGACGTTTGGCTTAGAATATCGCCTTGCTTATCGCTCACCTGGTCTTCCCAGACCGGCGATCCACCGGCCTAAACAGGAGAAATCCATGAACGCTCCCCTAGCCCGCCCTTCGTTCCTTTGGGAAGATCCCTTACTGTTCGACGACCAACTGAACGACGAGGAGCGCATGGTACGAGACTCGGCGCGCGCCTATTGCCAGGACAAGCTTATGCCGCGCGTTCTTCTGGCGCACCGGCTGGAACGCTTTGATCGCGAGGTGTTTGCGGAGATGGGCGCCCTGGGTTTTCTCGGTTCGACGCTCGAGGGCTATGGCTGCGCGGGCGTAAACCATGTCTGCTATGGATTGATCGCCCGGGAGATCGAACGAGTGGATTCCGGATATCGCTCGATGATGAGCGTGCAATCCAGCCTCACCATGTATCCCATCTACACCTACGGTACCGAAGCGCAACGCCAGAAATATCTGCCCAAGCTCGCCTCCGGTGAATTCCTGGGAGCGTTCGGGTTGACAGAGCCCGACTTCGGATCGGACGCAGGGAGCATGATCAGTCACGCGCGCAAAGTCGATGGCGGCTACCTGCTCAAAGGCGCGAAGATGTGGATTACCAATTCGCCGGTTGCCGACGTCTTCGTCATATGGGCAAAAGATGACCGG
>JANMYN010000825.1:0-2339 GCA_031382195.1 Betaproteobacteria bacterium | reverse complement strand
CCGGCTCGTGAAATTCTCTGGTGTAGTATCCCTCCTGTTTGCCCACACCAATCAACGTCAACTAAAAACGAGAGGAGGGTCTCATGGCAATTTATGAACTGCGCACCTACACCTTGCAGGTCGGCAAGATGGCCGAGGCGGTCAGGCTCTACACGGAGTTCGGGTTCCCGGCGCTGCATAAGGGCGGGTTCGACAAGAAACTGGTGGGCTACTTCCAGGCGGATACAGGCACCATCAATCAACTGGTCCACCTGTGGAAATTCGACGATGATGCGGACCGCCGCGCGCACTGGGCGGCCTTGTTCGCAAACACCGCATTCATGGAAGGGTTCGCAGCCAAGTTTCGGCCGCTAGCGCAAACACAGGAGGTGAAACTGCTGTTGGCGGCACCCTGGGGTCCGCATCCTTAGAGCGTGCGTCTGATAAACAATCGCAAGCTGAATGGGGTTGGGGTCGACCGTGTTCGCGCGTACGATCGATCGATCGGCGATCAGCCTCCGGGATCATTTCCGGTTTTCTCACCGCGTATTTGTGTGAGGTCAACATGCTCCATATCCAGAATACACAGGTAGACAGTCAACCCGTTCACACCATCGAGGGTCAGCCGAATACCGGCACGGTGTTCGTCAAGCCGCTGATTCGGGGTGAAGACATGGCGCTGCTGGAGGTGCGCATGCGTGCCGGTGTGGCGTCGTCGCTGCACGCGCATGCTCACGAATCGCTGCTCTACGTAGTCAGCGGTCGACTCCGGACCACGGTGGACAACGAGACCTTCGTGCTCGGACCGGGCGATGTCTGTCGCCATCCGCGCAATGCGAGTCATCGGGTGGAGGCGCTGGAAGACACGGTATTCGTGGAGGTGAAGTCGCCGCCGATAGAGTTCGGGCGCATATTCGGTTCCCAGGCGGCGTCATGAGCGACCTGCCACTGTTGCCTGCAACACCCCTCGAGCGATCGTCGTCGAATTCGTCCCCCGACCCGATTGAGCCGGAGGCGAGGCGATTCGTTTCGTCTACACCGGCGTCAGGTTCACCATGATTCCGGTGAGATGGCTTGCGCGCGCCGAAGCGAGATAGGCCACGGTGTCAGCGACCTGTTCGGGCTGATGCATCCGAACACCTTTCAGCAGTTCCTCCCAGCGCGACTCGTCGCCGAACTTCTGCTTGGCGAAGGTCTTGTTGAGGCTGATGATCCGGTCGGTCATCGTCGCGCCCGGATGCAGCCCGAGCACGCGCACACCGTGCGCGATCGAACCCTTGCCGACGCCCTCGGTGAACGCGCCGAGCGCCGCATTGCCGGCGGTTCCGCAGATGTATTCGGCCGGATGCGTCTCGCCCGCCATGCCGATCACGTTGACGATCACGCCCTTGCCACGTTCCTGCATTGCGGTGAGCACCACGCGCGTCAGGTTGATGTAGCCGAAGACCTTCAGGTCCCAGGCGTGGCGCCACTTTTCCTCGTCGAAGCCGACCAGGCCGCCGCCGGGAATGTCACCTGCGTTGTTGACCAGGATGTCGATCGCTCCGGCGTCTGCGGCGAGCTTGGTCGCGGCGTTCTTCGCCCGCAGATCGACTTCGTGGGTATCCACTTTGACGCCGTATTTCTTCGCGATCTCGGATGCGGCCTTGGCCAGCAGATCCTTCGAACGTGCGGCGAGCCGCACGTTGGCGCCTTCGGCGGCGAAGGCATGCGCGCAGGCGAGGCCGATGCCCTTTGAGCTGCCCGTGATCAATACCGATTTACCTTTCAGTTCCAGATCCATTTCATGCCTCCGCAAAAATCAGAATGTAGTTCATTGGAAAATGAGGTCAGGCCGAGGTAGCCCGGATTTTCCCGACCCACCTGTGCCTCGCTGCCCACGTGCCGCGCGCGACCCCGGGATAGTTCTCGATCCCTACGTGAGCTCCCGCAGGCCAATCCCACACTCCGCCCTGAGCCCTCCCCAAGAGCATGGTACGGTTTGACGGCCCAGTTGCACCCGCCAATTTTGAACTTCGACTTGGAGCACTCATGACGCAGCCCTTCAAGAAAACAGGGTCAGGCTGAAGTAGCCCCGATTTGGTGGGCAGCGATTTAGGATATGACCGCACGATGTTGGAACTCGACGGGGGACACTTAGTCGAGAGGGCGATGAATGGTCAGGTCCTCATGGCGCTACTTTTAGGAACCAGCTACCGTCCTCTGCTTGCGCGGGACAAGGGAACACTTGAAGCGCGGCGCGGTCAAGGTCAGGAAATCCTGCAAATGCACGGCATGACCTTGCCCCCATCCCACCCTTCCCTCGCTTGCGGGGGAAGGAGCTTGTGCTTGCCTCCATCTCGGCCTTCCCCGCTTGCGGG
>JANMYN010000804.1:0-2757 GCA_031382195.1 Betaproteobacteria bacterium | reverse complement strand
AGTGCCACCTGCTCCTCGGCACCGTCTTCGCGCAAACGCCAGGCGAGATTCGGCGCAAGCTTTAGCAATTTGTGAATCGCCTGGCCGGTCTGGCCCATCGCGCGCAACTGCAGAAAGTCGCCCAATATCACCAGGGTCACAATGACCGATGCTGCCTCGAAATAAGTGCCCACCGCGCCGTCGTGTTCGCGAAACTCCTGCGGGAACAGGTCAGGGAATAACACTGCAGCGAGGCTGAACAGATAGGCCAGCCCCACCCCCAAGCCGATCAGCGTGTACATGTTGAGCGCGCGGTGTACGAGCGAGAACCAGAATTTGCGCAGGATCGGCCAGCCGACCCACAGCACGACCGGCGTGCCGAGCACAAACTCGATCCAGCCGCGCGGCCGTGGCTGCAGACCGAACAGATCATGGAGGCCGACCATCGGCGACATGGCAAGCACCACGAGCGGAATCGACAGCGCGACTCCGACCCACAGGCGCCGTGCGAGATTTCGCAATTCGGAATCGTCGGCCTGGCCTGCACCCGTGCCGGCGATCGGCACCAACGCCATGCCGCAGATCGGGCAATCGCCCGGCGCGTCGCGCACGATCTCCGGATGCATGGGGCAGGTATAGACCGTTCCCGGCGGTACGGTTTCCGCGACGGCAGGCTGTCCATCGACGCGACCCGGTGATTCCCGCGCTGGTTGAGCGTGAGAATGCGCGTGCTTATCCTGCTTGGAGTCACCAGGCGGGGTGCCGACGTACGCGGCCGGATTCGCCTCGAACTTCTTCCTGCAACCGGCGGAGCAGAAGTAATAGTTGCGACCTTCGAACACGCTGCGGCCCGCCGCCGTCCGCTCGTCGACCTGCATGCCGCATACCGGATCAGTTGCCATCGCCTTACCTCGATTTCTTTATGGTTTCACCTGGGCGTCGCGTGAACACGTATGACGTGTGCAGTGACGCTACTTTACGCTGCCACTCGAGTTGCTCTCCTATGGCTTCACTCAACGCTTGTCGCGCTTCGCTAATTGCACGTCCCGGTATCGCAGTTGAAAGAATGGTAAATCACCGTATAAAGAGTAGGCACTCCACGCTACGGCGCATTCCCGTTTGGATTGTCAGTTGCACGGAAGTTTTCGCGCTGCACCAGTTTATATGTCTCGTCGTCCCTGGAGCCTTCGATGTCCTGCGCGGGATCAGCGTCCCGCGAGGTCATCGCGTTTCTTCAAATACTCGTCCCTCGAAACCTCGCCGCGCGCGTAGGCTTGATCCAGCAATTCGCGTGCGGAGGGCGGTCGATTTCCAAAGAAATTCTTCAAGGCAAAGAACAGCAGAAAAAACGGGACGATCCAGATCAACAGCATGGTCAGCCAGCCCCCGACCATCCAGCTTCCGTGATCAAACATGGAACTACCTCCTTTTGGTGCCCTTGAATAAACGACGGGCGAACGACAAAAATCATAAGTTTGTCCGCCGCTTGCCCAATCAGTGCCGTGGCGGATTAGTTCCGCGCGCGCAGAATCGACCGCCGATCCGTGTCCGTGCCGCTCCACGCGTGCGTGGACATGAGAATGCTGCGCGTGCGCGACGCGATGCGGGTTGATGCAAGTCAAGATAGTCAGGTTCGAGAGCACCGGTCGGCCACGGTCCTGGGGATCGACAGTTCGGCGCACTCCGGCCGCCATACTGTTCACGCCGGCTTCGAAGTATCCGGGAGCATCGCGCGCAATCTCCACTGGGCCGGCCCAGATAATCCGCAGTATCGGCCGGCTACTTCGCGGGCTCGGTCCGCATCACCGTAATCGCGCCATTTATCTTTTCGGCGATAAAGTTTATTTTGTCGCCTGCCTTCATCTGATCGAGCATCGCCGGGTCTTTCACGCGAAAGACCATGGTCATTGCCGGCATGCCTAGATTGTCGAGTGGACCGTGCTTGATGGTGACCTTGCCGCTGGACTTGTCCACTTTCTTGACTACGCCGGTGCTCATCGGCGCCGTGCTGTTAGCGCCGACTTTCTGCTGTGCGGCATGTTCGTCGGCGAAGCTAACGCCAAGGGGTAATGTGAGGCCAAGCGTGACGGCAAGAAGAATGGTTGGTGTGCGTTTCATGTGATGTTCCTTGGGAGGGTTATCGGATTAGCGCTTGACCGCGATCGTGCCCACCATGCCGGCCTCGAAGTGGCCGGGCTGCAGGCAGGCAAAATCGAAGCTGCCGGCTTTCGTAAACTTCCAGATCAGTTCGCCGGTCTGGCCGGATGCGACCGACACCATGTTCGGATCTGCGTGCTCCATCTCAGGGAATTTCTGCATCAGTGCCGCATGCTCTTTCAGTTCGTCTATCGAACCCAGCACCATCTCGTGCTTCAATTTGCCGGTATTCTTCACCACAAACTTGATGGTCTCGCCACGTTTTACCTTGAACTTGGCCGGTGAGAAACGCATGGCGTCGCTCATCTCGACAGCAATGGTGCGGGAAATCTTCTTGGGATCGCCCGGCTTGCCCAGGGCGTCTGCGTGTCCTTCGCCATGTTCTTTTTCCGTGGCAGCTTCGTGCTCGTCACCGTGAGCAATGGCGCCCGTTGCCGCGACGCTCAAGGCGATGGCGGATGCGATGATCAATTGTTTCATTTCAGCTCCTTGTTCAAAGGCAGTGATTGATCTAACGGTTGACTCAATGTTTGGTTTCGCATGCCAGCATCAGTGCGGACCATGGGAACCACCTCTAGTAACGTTCAGGACAATCTCTGCGGACTTCGGTGACATTTCTTC
>JANMYN010000070.1:0-4823 GCA_031382195.1 Betaproteobacteria bacterium | reverse complement strand
TGTCGGCGGTGCCACACCGGCTTCCTGCATTTTCTCGAGTTCTCTCGGCAGCATTTGCACGGGACGCAGTAATTGCAGCTTTTTGATCTTGGTGAACTCCAGCGTCTCGATCGATGTCAATCCGGCGGCCACGAAATCGAGCGTCCCCTGCTCGGGCGCAAAGCGGATGAGCCTTCCCGGCAATTGCCGGCCATCGCTACCGAAAAGCACACAGCCGCGTGGGAGGTTCGCATCCTGAGCAGCCGCGTACTGATAGTAAGGGGGTGCAGGCCAAACGAAGCTTTGTTCCTTGGACATGAATCCTTTCTGTGGCCTATGACCGACGCAAACGATATTCCCCGGACCGGCTCGTCCGGTGCCATAGAATAGGCCAGTTTGGCGGTGCACGCCCAGATGCGGGCACGGCGCCAACGCGATGACCCGCCCTATACTCCCGCATGTGCTCGATTTTGTGGGGCAGGCCATAAAGGCCATGGCACTTCGATCACCTCAATGCGTGCATACGCCGGGCCAGACTGTCTGGACCAAGGGCGATCAAAGCGCGACCAGCGTGACAGCTCTGCCAAAATGCGAGCCGTGCAGGAATCTGCCGGAAATCAGAATGACCGCATGCGCGATCGTTCCGATGGCGCCGATCAGAAGTTCCCGCCTGTTGATTCCGATCGCCGCTTCGCAAGTGTGACAAAACGCCGGCTAGCTAAGTTCCTATACATTTTCTTGACGCCATTGGGTGCCTCGATAATGTCACCAACGTATTCGGCTCCAGCAGATCATCTCGTTAGCCGCCGCTCAACGCGGCAACGATCATCACTTCATCTCCGCAGATCAAGGCACGGTCGAGGCGCTCTGCCATTTCGCCATTGACAAAAAAGCGGATGTGCTTGCGGATACGATCCTGCTCGTCCACGATGCGAAAACGCATTCCGGGGTAGAGCGCGTCAAGAACTTGCAGTAACCCGGCCAGCGATTCGCCCTCGGCTTCGACGTGCCGCTGACCGCCGGTATAGGAAAAAAGCGGGCTGGGTATCAGGACCCGGATCAAGCGACCGTAACCGAGTAGATGTGCGGCAGGTGCTCCGCGATACGCGACCAGCTTTCTCCCTCGTTGCCGCTTGCCCACAGCTCTCCGCTGGTTGTGCCGAAATACAGTCCGGGTGAAGCGCTGCTATCCGCGCACATGGCCTGCCGCTTCACCGTCCACCATGCGTGCTGCTTCGGCATCCCGTTGTCCAGGCGCTGCCAGGAATCGCCGCCGTCGCGCGTGCGGAAAACAGCGGGTCGACCATCCGGGCTGGTGCGCGGCCAGACTTCAGTGCCGTCCATCGGGAACACCCAGACGCAATCCGGATCGTGCGGATGCAGGACAATCGGAAAGCCGATGTCACCAATGTCCTTCGGCATGTTCAGCCCGATTCTTGTCCACTGCGTTGCCGGGCAATCCAGGCGATAAATGCCGCAATGGTTCTGCTGATACAACCGTTGCGGATTGCGCGGGTGAAGCGCCACCAGGTGCGGGTCGTGGCCGTACTCGAGATTCGGGTCGGGCAGAAAATCTGCCGCAATCCCGCTGTTGAGTGGGCGCCAGGATTGCCCGCCGTCCACGCTCTCGAAAACACCGCCTATCGATATGCCAATGTAGAGGTGGCGGGCGTCAGTGGGGTCGACGCAGACCGAATGCAACTGCGCGCCGTCGGGACCCGGAACGATTGCATGTTTTATCTGCGGATACAGGCCCTCATTGAACCCGCGGACTTCTTCCCATGTGATGCCGCCGTCGGCGGAGCGGAACAGGCCGGGCGGCGAAGTGCCCGCGTACCAGACACCAGGTTCGGACGCATGCGCAGGCGAAAGCCAGAACACGCTATCCACCGAACGCCCCTCTTCGCCCTTGGCGGCCTTTCTGAACACCGGGGGCTGCTTCGCCTCGGCCCAGGTCTTGCCGCCATCGGTCGAGCGGAACACGGTCGGTCCGAGATGGCCGGTCTTCGCGGCCATCAGCAACGTACGCCCGTCACGCGGATCCACTACCAGATGATTGACGATGTTGCCAAGAAAGTGCGGGCCGTCGAGACGCCACTTTGTTCGCGCCTGGTCGGCCCGGAAAATGAATGCGCCTTTGCGTGTTCCAACGAGCAGCGTAATCGGACCGGCCATATTGTCTACATCACCCTTGAATCAGAACAATGTCCCAGACCACGATTTTTGAATCCGGCTCTTCGTTCGCAGTCGGCGGCAGAATCCGCGCGATCAGACTGTCTTTCGCCCAGGATTGCTGCAACAGCGGATCCTTCTGGTTCAGCGGTTCATCCGGAAAGTACATCTGCGTGATCAGCCGATTAACCTTGCCGGTTACGTCGTAATGAATGTGCGGCGGCCGCCAGTAGTCGGCCACAACAAGATAGGCACCGGGCTTGACCGTTCTGTACCGGTAGCGCCCGTCGGCGTCGGTCATCACGGTCGCGTAACCGTCGAAGTTCGGATCGAGCGCCGCCGGATTGCGGTCGTGCGGATGGGTATAGCGGCCAGCGCCGTTGGCTTGCCATATCTCCAGCTTCACGCCCGGACACGGGTCACCGCGCAAGCTCAAAATTTTTCCAGTGACGTAGATAACCTGTCCCAGCGCCTGGCCCGACCGCCCCTTGAGGCGCGTGAGATCGGCACCGCCATCGACGGGTTTTTGCACCGGATAAAACGGGCCGAGAATCTGATCGGGGGTAGGCATCGGCCCATTCGGATCGAATCCCGCGCTGTCCTTCGCGGCCGCAAGCAACGGCGTGGTCAGACCGACGGCCCCCATCGCCAGGGACATTTTCAATACTTCGCGTCGTGAAATCTTGTGCTCCGGACAGGTGGGCAGCATCGCATAAGGCGCTGTCGGAACAAGAACCCGTTTCTCTTCGATCATGAACACTGCTCTCCTCAGGACATGCTATTGCACTTCCTTACCTCATCACGCCCTTAAGGCGTCATTCAAAACTGAACCCGGGCGTGCGCGTGTAATGATGCAGGCCTTCGTCCTGGATGACGAAGGAGCGCATGCGCTCGGTGCCGCGGCTGTGGTGCGAATGCAGCAGCGTGGCAGGCGTGATCTGCGCCGCGCCGGTGGACCAGTCCACGCGCTTGCCGCCGATCATGGAGTGAATCCCCTCCCCCTGGATCGCCAGCGTCACCGCGACGCCGTTATGACGATGCGGGCGCTGATCGCAACCCGCTTCCAGCGTATTGATGGCGGTGTTGATGGTGGGAATGGTATTGGAACTCGGTTCCAGCGCGGTGGTTGAAAATTGCACCGAGTTACCCGTGGTATTTGCGCTGACCGGACGGCGCCAGACTTCCTGAAACTGACGTTCGATTTCGCCGGCGGGCCAATGCGTGGTCTCGACCACTGCCCGTCCCGGCAACGGCGCACGCAACCCCTCGAAGGCCAGCAGCGGCTCGTTGGTCACCGCGAACAGCAGACAGTTTGCGCCGCCCGCGCGATGCAAAGTTTCACCGCCCCCGGGAAAACAGAAAACGTCGCCGCTGTGCCAATCGATAATGTCATCGCCGTTGCGGCTATCGCCGCTGCCCGACATGACGTAGTAGATTTCGCCGGAGGCCGCGAAGGCTGTGCGCAACTGCTCTGCAGCACGGACGTTCACGTAGCGGCAAAGCAACGTCGGCGTGGTTGCCGGATATTTCGTGCAAAGGCTGGCGGAGATGTCGAGCGCGATCAATCCCGTCGGCGCTGCGGCATCGAAAGCGTGATCGCGCTCGGCGAGAAACTGGTGAATCGGCACGTCCGGCCAGGAGAATGCGAAGCCGTTTTCGTTGGTGAGGTAACGGGCGCGGCGGGCGTAACGGGTTTCCACATCGACTTTGGCGCGAACGGCACTGGCGGTCATGACGGCTCTCCTCGTGTATTGCCGCCTAATATACTGCTAAGCGCGCGACGGCGTGCCCGGCCGAGTGCTTTGTGTTGGAATTCAGGCGTTGGCGCCGTTTCAAATCCGATGCTACTTTGCCGTGCGCCGCTGCGCCAACTGTCCGGGCGGGGCCGTCGCATCGGCCTGCGGCATGATGAACGGCTGCGTCTGTTCGTATGCGCGCGCGGCGCGCAGAACCAGTGCATCGGCAAATTTGTTGCCCACCAGTTGCAATGCGACCGGTAATCCGTCAGGGGTAAACCCGCACGGCACCGCCGCCGCCGGCTGCTGGGAGAGATTGAACGGGTAAGTAAACGGCGACCATTCCCACCAGCGGGTACGATTGGAGCCCGGTGGAACTTCATGTCCCGCCGCGAACGCGGTCACGGCGAGTTGCGGCGTGAGCAGCAGGTCGTAAGTCTGGTGCAGTTGACACATGCGCCTGGCGAATGCCTCACGCGCGCGCTCGAGCGTGCGATAGGTGAGCGCATCGAGGCCGAATCCCGATTCGGCCAGTGCGAGCATGGGCGGATCGAGCAACAAGCGCTGCGCAGAGCTCATCGGTGCGATCGCCAGCGCCAGTGCCACCGCCCACAGCGGTTGCATGATCTCGATGGGATCGTCCAGCCTCATGTCGATTTCTTCGTCCGTGGCGCCCAGCAATTCGAAGTCTCGCGCTCCGTGTTCCACCCGCTCGGCAACAGCCGGATCGACGCGGGCGTAACCCAGCGTGCGGCTGTACGCAATGCGCAAACCCTTGACCCCGTCATCGAGTCCCTCGCGGTAATCGATATTGAGCGGTGGCGCCTGGTACCAGTCGCGCGCATCCGGTCGAGCAATCACGCTCAGCATGAGCGCGGCATCCTCCACCGTGCGTGCGATCGGTCCCTGGTGCCAAAGCGTGCCGGCGGGCGAATG
>JANMYN010000591.1:0-3336 GCA_031382195.1 Betaproteobacteria bacterium | reverse complement strand
TTTCGCAACGCAGGTCGGCGGACATGTCCACCGCGCCGAGAATGATCGAGTCGATGCGCGCGGACGACTTTGCAATTTCGATCGCGCGCTCCAGGCCCTGATTGGTTTCGATGATGACGCAGAAACGGATCTGGCGAGCAGGTCCCGAAGATAGCAGCGTTTCGATCAGTTGCACCTCTTCCGCGGACTTGACCTTGGGAATCATGATCGCCGGTGGTGGCGCGTCCGATTCGATGAGTGCCGTGAGATCCTTGAGTCCGTCCGGCGTGCACAGGCCGTTGATGCGCACCATCTGCTCGACATGCGGATGGGTGTTCGTCCTGAACAAGGGCAGCGTCAGTGCCCGGCCCTCGTCCTTGCGGCTGCGCGCCACCGCGTCTTCCATGTCTATGCAGACGATGTCCGCGCCGGAATCCAGCGCCTTGGCGTAGCGGTCCGGCCGCAATGCGGGAACGAACAACAGGCTTCTGCGCGGGCGAACGGAAGGATTGGATTGCAGCATGGAGCGAAGACCGATTCTGATGAAAGACGGCATGCTAACTCATGCTGCCTTTTCGCCAAGCATCGCCTTATGCCGCCGCTCGTAGATCAAGAAAATCTCAACGCAAAGGCGCAAAGGACGCAAAGGGCGCAAAGGAAAACAAAGTCGGGCGAGTTCAAAGCAACGGTTCTTGGCGTCTACGAATTTGTAGCTTTAAATCCGGGTCACGGCCGCATCGCGCCGCGTCGCGACAACGACGTAGCGCAACGACCCGCCGGGAACCGGACTGTCGAACGGATAGCAGGTCACCAGGGTCAAGCGGTCGTCGCCTGCGTCGAGCAGCACGCGGATATCCTTGTGGCGCACTACTTCGATTCCAGAGACCTCATAGCGCGCCATGCGACCGTTCGCGGAATGCACCAGCAGCGGGTCACCGGAACGCAGCTCGCGCAGGAACGCAAAATGGGTGTCGCGATGTCCGCTGACCACGGCGTTGCCGGCATCGCCGGGCATGGGGGTGCCGTCGATATGGCCGGGACCGAAGGCCAGCGTGCGGCCGCTGGCGCCGGCCAGCACCATCAGCTCGGCACCCTGACGCGGCGCTTCGAGACGCGCTACCGGATAGGTGTCGGCCCAAGGCCACGGCTTGACGCCCACGCCGGAAGCGAGCGACCGATCCCACGCCGACGCGATCAGCCGCTGCGCGACCCAGGCCTTGGCGTGGATGTATGCCGCTTCGCCTGCCTGCCAGATGGACACGGAAATCAATCCCAGAAAAAGCATCGTGTGCGCGCGTGATTTCATGACTTCCTCCGCACGTAGAGGATGAAGGCCAGCACGCCTGCCAGCAACGCCAGGACGAGATGCAATCCCGCCGGTGTCCCCGTCCTGGGCAGCGAACCGAACACGCCCTCATGCGTCCAGCCCTGCGGCAGATTGGCGGGCAGCGCCTGGGAATCGAGTGGTTCTCCTTCGGGGCGCGCCGGTGTTACGTCCACTGCGACGAGGCTCGTGTAGCGCGTCACCAAATGATGTTTCAACGCAACGTCCACGACCGCCTCACGAACCTTTTCCTTGTCGGCGCCGTCATGCAGGGAATCGGTCAGCGACTCGATCTTGCGCCGCGCCCAGATCACGCCCATGCCCTTGCCTTCGTGCGCCCGTCCCAGGTCGAATTTCGAACTCCACGACTGTTCACCGGATTGCCCGCGCACCACCACTTTGCCGCGCAACAACCCTTCCGCGCGCGCGCTCAACACCACGGGCTCGCCGAGATACAGATCGGGCAGTTTTTGCGGATAGCCCTCGGCGCTGACACTGGCCGGCCATTCGACGACGATGTCGGAGAGCACCGGGTGTTCGAGCTTGCCGAACAGGGCGCCCATCTTTTCGCCGACTTCGGCGATGTCACCGATATAGGTGAAACTGCCGCGGCCGAGTTGTGCGGCCTTGGTCATGAAGTGGCTGTTCGGCGCGGAACCGATGCCGACCGTGAACAGCCTGCTGCGCCCGAGTTTCTTCTGGATCAGCTTGAACAATTCGTCCTCATTGCCGACGCTGCCGTCGGTCATGAACACCACCTGGCGCAGGTAGCCCTCCTTCGCCGGCGTATCGAGCGCCGCCCGCAGCGCCAGCGCCATTTCGGTGCCGCCGGTGGCGTGCAATTTGTCGACATAGCGGCTCGCCGCATCGAGATTCTTGTCGTTCGCTTCGCGAGGCGAGGCGAACAGTGTGTCCGTGAGCGAATTGAATTGAATGACGTTGAAACGGTCCTCGCGGGTGAGTTGCTTGAGGGCGAGGCGCAACGCCTGCCTGGCCTGGTCGAGCGACGCACCCTGCATCGATCCGGACGTGTCGATCACGAAGATCGCCTCCCGCGGCAAGCGCTTTTGGTCGGCCTGGCTGCCAACCGGCGGAAAAATCGTCAGCAACAGATGCGTTTCACCGTCCCTGGTTTCGCGGAACAGGCTGCCGCGCGGTTGCGCGCCGGCAAGCGGATGCCACACCAACTCGAAATCCCGGTCGGCCGCGAACGGGCCTACGCCCAAAGAAACTTCGTAACGGTTGTCGTCCCTCTTCTCGACATTGACCGCGTGATAGCGGCTCTTGACCTCGCCCACCGGAAAGCCGGCATCGAGTTCGACATGCAGCGTGACGGGATTACGCAGCGGCTCACCCTCGGCCACAACCGGCGGCGTAATGCGCGATGCGTCCGTCACCTGGTCTGTATCCGGCGACCAGCCAGAGCCCTTTGGCGCGTCCGCGTGCGCCGTTTCCGATTGCGGCGTGCCCGGAATGTAGCGAGGGCCGACGACGGTCGGAAAACGCAGACTGACCGCGGCATCTTCGTAACGCAGCGTCTGCTGATATTCGATTTCCACGGTCAGGGTCTCGCCCGGTCCGAGATTCGCCACGCTGCTGGTAAAGACGTTGGGGCGTTCCTGCTCCACGAGTGACGCCCGGCTGCCGCGATCGCGCGCCGCCTCGTATTCGGCGCGCGCCTGGGCGCGCTCACGGATCTGCCCTTCGATCTGGCGATCTCCCACCTGCATGCGCAGGCGGTCCACAGCGGCGTTCTCCGGCAGGGGAAAAACGTAGACGCCTTCGACCCAGTCCGGCGAATCGTTCTTGAACTGCTGCGCGACCACGGCTCGCGCGACCATGCCGCTCACCGTGATTTTCACGTCGGTGCTCAGCACGGGAGAGCGGATCAAGCGCCCGGACGGACGCACGCGCACCAGAAAACTGCCGCTGGTTTGCTCGCCCGGCTTCTCGCCCGTTGCTCCCGCCACCGGGTCCGGATCGGAGGAGGCCAGCACGATTGCGCCCGAGGCTTGCGCCGGCGGCGCAACCAC
>JANMYN010000707.1:0-1994 GCA_031382195.1 Betaproteobacteria bacterium | reverse complement strand
TCCGCTATGAGGTGAGGTAATAGGTGCAAGACAATAGCAGGCTGGTTGCAACAAGAGACGCCCAACAAGGCGCTCCAGCGGACGCGCTAAAGCGCGCCGCTGAGCTTGGTCGGTTGGGCAGCATAGGCAATGGACGCGGTTTTCGTCGGCCACGTTGAAGCGCTCCGGCCGCAGTTGGAGCGACTTCTTGCTATGCCCCCTGTGAAGCCTGGTGTCCTCCCACGGCAGATGCCGAAGTCCGGGGTCTATCTTCTTTCTGAGGCCGATCGCCATCTCTACGTTGGCCGAAGCAACGGCATCCGTGGCCGCATAGGACGGCATTGCCTGCCCGGAGCTACACATCGAATGGCCGCCTTTGCGTTTCGCCTTGCGCGAGAAGCCACTGGAAATCTCCGCGCCTCATACAAGAAGGGCGAAGGGTCCCGTGCCGGCCTTATGGAGAATCCAGCTTTCGCCGGCGCATTCACACTGGCGAAGGGCCGCATCCGAGAGATGGATTTACGATTTGTCGACGAGTCTGATCCCGTGCGTCAGACACTGCTGGAGGTGTACGTCGCTGTCGTGCTCAAGACGCCGTACAACGATTTCGACAATCACTGATGCTGCCCAACCCATAAGGATTGAGACGACTCGAAGAGTCGTTTCAATACGCTGTTCAAGAGGCCCGGAACACGAGTGAAGGTTTGTCTATATGGGAAATGCTGACGCCCGGAATGATCCGCGGGAGCGTGAGCGGGGGAGAAGTGGCGCATGTCGGTGAAATAGCGAGAAGGATTCGCCGGTTTTTCAGATCTTGCGTACTACTTCATCAGAACAATACCCTCCATGTTGGAAGAAATGCGGGGCCCGGGTAAAGCGCTCCCGCACCCATCGGCGAATCAATCGCGCGGGCGACGCAATGCGAGCCTGGCAACAGTGCTTGGGCTCGATGCCAATCCGATCAGACCGGGCGCGCTTTACGGACCTGCGTTGGGCGCTGGCGTCATCGCCAACGCAGCCGTGTGAGCGAAGAGGGTTACGATGCGTAGCCTGATCGCCTCGTGCGGCAAGATCGTGCGCCGGTAGCGAAGCTTTTGCCCGCAGTGCGGACAACAAAGCGGCTGCGCCTTGGGGACTTCGATCACAGCCGGTGGCCGCAGGTTGAATCCTTGGGCGAGTTCGATGCGTGCCTTGATTTCCTCGAAGGGCATCTTGAACGATGGTGACAGAAAACCGAAGTGGCGCACCTTCATGAACCCGGTGGGCAGCACGTGCTGCAAGAAACGGTGGAGGAAGGCGAAGATGGGTAGCCGCATCGTGCGCAGCCGGTTGCTGTGCACCTTGCGGTAAGTAAAGCACACATGCGTATCGTCCACCGATTGGATGCGCGATGCCGCGATTGCCACCTTGAACACATAGCGGGCGAGATACTTCAGGCAGTTCCCCGCTTCTCCCACCGCCTGGGCATTCACATTCCAATCCACGGTCCAAGCCCCGGGCGGAACCTGATCGAGGAGCCCAGCCTGGGCGATCGCGTCACGGAACTTGGCGCGAAAGATCCTCGACAGCGCATGCACCGGCAGATAAAACCCACTGCTCGCCGCGTGCCAGGCCGAATCCTCGCTCGACAAAGCCCCGCCCGGGACCAGGTAATGGATATGCGGATGGAACTGGAGTTCTCGCCCCCAGGTGTGCAGCACACCCAGAAAGCCCGGCGTATCCGCGGTGCTGAACTTCGGATTGGCGCACAACGTCTTGATCGATTCCGATGAGGCCTCGAACAAGGCCGCATAGCCGAACCGTTGATTCGAGCGCAGGAACGCGCGCAGCGATTGCGGCACCGTGAAGGTGAGCATGAAATAAGGCGTTGGCAGTTGCTGCTCCAATTGCCTGGCGAGCCATTGATAGCCCTTGTGCTGCTGGCAGGCCGGGCAGTGGCGGTTGCCGCAACAGCGGGGGATCACATGCGGCTTGCCGCAGGCCTCGCAGTGATAGCAAGTCGACCCGTTGCCCGG
>JANMYN010000690.1:0-2636 GCA_031382195.1 Betaproteobacteria bacterium | reverse complement strand
GCCAACATCTCGTAGAGCACGACACCGAGCGAAAACATGTCGCTCTGATGGGACAACTGCGCGCCGCTCGCCTGCTCCGGAGAAGCATAGTAGGGCGATCCGGCATCCATGATCTGCGTATGAGCCGCGTCGCGGATGAAGGCCACGCCGAAGTCCGATATCTTTACCTGCGTACCGGCCGCGCGCAGAATGTTTGCCGGCTTGATATCGCGATGAATGACATTATTGCGAAACGCATAGTCGAGCGCGCCCGAACACTTGAACCCGATCTCCACCACTTCGGAGACCGGCAGAAGGCCGCTCGGGCCGGTGAATTGCGACAGGCTGCCGCCCGGGACGAATTCCGTAACGATATAGCTCATGGTGTCGTCCGAGCAGGCATCCATGATCAGCGCAATATGCGGGTGCCAAAGTCGCCCCGCCAGCGCGGCTTCGGTCAGAAATTGCGAGCGCACGAAATTCGAAATGTCCGCAGACGTCCCTACTTCGTAGAACTTGAGCGCGACTTCGCGCCCGGAGTACTCGTCGAGCGCCAAATAGACGCTGCCACTGGCACCGGCGCCGAGTTTTTTCTTGAGAATATATTTGCCGATTCGCGTCTGCATGTCATCCGCTCCAGCGCAGCAGCAGCCATTGTAGCGCTGGTCTGGGCCGCCAATGCACCTGCTCAAGACCAATCCGAAGTTCCCGGAAAGCGTCCGCAACCTCACATGGACGATTGATGACGTGCCTCTCCAGGAGCGCGCGCACGGCCGCCACTCGGGCTGGCAACACCGGCCGCACTGTGCCTGCACAACGGGAATGTTCGCATCGGCCCGGACAGCCCGCGCCAAGCTTCATGGACGGGTCTGATCCGATACGCATGGGTAGGCAGTGATTCGTGCACCGCTTTCATTGCCACAGGTCAATGCACAGGTCAATGCAAAACGGGCACCAAAGGCGCCCGTTGGTCATTCAGCGCAGGCGAGACCCGCGCCGGTGTGCACGCGCGTTACTTCTCGTGGCCACGCTCGACCAGCGATGCCGCCTCGCTGCCGGTGAGCATGAACGAGGTCGCGCCCAAGGCGAAGGGTCGGGACAGGATCTGACCGATTTGCCTGCGCAACAGGTCTTTCGCGGGCGATTTGATCATCACCGAATACATCGGGGGCTTGCCGTGCAGAGGAATGACGTCCACACGAAACGGCACGTTAGTGGTGTCGCCGGCCACATTCGCGAGGGTCGTCAGACAGCTTAGAAGTTCGGATTGAGTCGGATATTCGTTCATGGGCCGAGGTTTGGGTGAATGAAACAGCAGCCAGACGCTCGACGCGCATGCATACGATCGTGAGATGGCTACTACAGAACCTTGGACATGATACGCCGACTTTAGTGCGGCGCAGTATAAGCTGCTCGGATCGGGCGGGTTGCCGGATGTAAAACCCGGCCGGATCGGGTGTAGGATTGGTGCGGGTCGTAGTTTTTGTCCCTTTTACCTTTTTCCGAGGGAGGAGTGTGTCATGGCGAAGAAAAACGCGGCAGAACCGATTTACAGAATTGTCGAAGTGATCGGCACCAGTACAAAATCCTGGGAAGACGCCGCCATGAATGCGGTTGGGGTGGCGGCAAAGTCATTGCGCGACCTGCGCATTGCGGAAGTCGTGAAGATGGATATGAAGGTCGATAAGGGCAAGGTGGTCGCATTTCGCACCCGGGTGCTGCTGTCGTTCAAGTACGAGGGTTGAAAAGACGCGGCAGCGAGGAATCAGGTGCCAGCCGATAACTGGCACAAGGCCTGTCAAGAAAGAAACGGGCGCCGGTGGCGCCTGTTTTTTCGATCGCAAGTGCGCATGCGCGGGCTTGTTTTCGCGCATTGATGCGCCGCTACAGCGTGTCGCCTGGGCGTGGCCGGGCGGTGGTGCTGCTCGACGCGGTGGAGTTCACGCTGCGATCGCCGCTGGACCAGATGGCTATGCTCAACAGCCTGGCGTACTCGGTGAACTCCGCTTAAGGACAGCTCCTGCAGAAAGACATCAAGATAACGCCAAGATCAACATTCATCGCGCAAACGCCGAGCCGATTTTTCTCGGCATTCAGAGCGAGGGTCTGCAAGCCTTCTCCACCACCAGGGTGGATTCGCTGAGCCGCGAGGCGGAGCAAACCGGGTCGTACTTCGTGAGTCCGTGACTAGTAATCGGTAACTGGTAATTAGTGATTGGTGATTAGTTAAAACAGGAAGCTTCAAACCAGTCACCAATCACCAGTCACTGCTTTGCCAGCGAGCGAATGAAATTGAGCAAATCCCATATTTCATTTTCGCTCAGCGTCGATTTGAAAGCAGGCATCAACTTCACGCCATTGAGAATGCGGTATGCAACCACACCATCCGGAAAAATCGGCGGAGCTGCAATCCTGCTCAGGTCGTCTGGTCGTTGTGGCAGCGCTGCCGCTGCCACGCCATCGCCACGCCCCTCGGCGCCGTGGCACACCGCGCAATCCTTGGCGAATAGCTGCCGTCCCCTGGCGATTGAATCTGCCGAACGCGGTATTGGATTGCGCAGGAAAGCCGCTCTGAGCAGATCGGAATAGTAAATACCCGAACCAATGCACGCTGCCGCGAGTGCCGCAAGGACCCATCTGGATAATGTCCACTTTGG
>JANMYN010000686.1:0-7123 GCA_031382195.1 Betaproteobacteria bacterium | reverse complement strand
GGTTGGAAGGAAGCATGAAGAGAGGTTTTGTCATGATCGTTTTTTCGGTCAGCCCAGCTGGTACTCAGGCAGGGAAAGAATCAGGTGCAGCGTGGTGCGCAGCGGTTCTTCCAGGAAGCTCGCCGCAGCCGTGATGTCGGCTGTACCAAGTTCGCTTTCCAGGAATTTTGCGATACGCTCGTGACTGCCCGCGTCCAGCGAAACCGAAACGAAACGCGCCAGCAGGTAATCAGTCGCCTCGCGCGCGTTCCTGCAACCCGCACCAAGTACCATGGCGGACAAATTCAGTTGCGCCGTTGCACGGGGGATCGGGGTGACTTTCTCCAGGGCCAGCTGCCAACCGCGATAACTTGCCAGGCGCGTATTGAAGTCCTCGTCCCGGTCTGCCTGCATCGACATCGAAGTCACTTCCTTGGCGTCCGGTTTGGTCGCCGTCGTAACGTCCATTCCGAGCGCGAGCTTTTCGTTGACCGCCCCGATCTTGTAGTCTGTCAGCGGATAACGATCGGGCGGCAGGAAGTTGATGTCGGGAAACAGCGTGTCATAGACAAAATTGCCGCGCGCCAGCAGCAGCCCCGGCGTGATCCAGCTCTTGCCAATTGCCCAGCCGGCAACAGTCGGCGGATAAAGCAGTTTCTGGCCGAGCGATTCAGTAAGGTCGTTGAAATCGGGCACCCCAGGAATCTCGGCGAGCGCCATCTTCTTGTAGGTCGATATCACCAGCTCGACCGGCGATTTGATGTGGGTCGCCATCGAGGCCGGGCTGTAGAAATCTCTGGACAGGAATATCGTCTCGAGCAATGGTGCGATATCGTAATTAGACTGACGAAATTTCGTGCCCAAATGCGCGCGCAGCTCGGGTGATAACTCCTGGCGTACGAAAAAACGGTAGATCCTTCCGGCGACGTACTCGCTCGTGATTGGCTGCGACAGGATTACGTCAATGACATCGACACCGTCGAAAGTGCCCCGTTTGCCGAGTACTGACTTGGGGGTCTCGTCATGCTTCTTCGGAGTGACGACGAAATCAAGATCGACGAAGTTCCAGCCGGTGAATGCGCGCGCCGCTTCGCGGATGTCCGTTTCGCTGTAGTTGCCAACCCCCATCGAGAACATTTCCATGATCTCGCGCGCGAAATTTTCGTTTGGTGCGCCCTTTACATTCACGCCGGCGTCAAGGAAGGCGAGCATTGCCGGGTCTTGCGCCACGCCGATCAGCAGGTCGCGGAAGTTACCGGTGCCCCGCGCGCGAAACAGCTCGTTCTGCTTGAGCATCTTGCGATAGTCCCGGACTTTTTCCTCGCTGGTGGCGAAATGGCCATGCCAGAACAGCGCCATTTTTTCCTCGAGCGGGCGATTGGTCGCCAGCATGCGATTGGCCCACCAGTAGGCAACGCGATTTGTCTCCAGTCTGCTTGCCCGCAACCAGTAGAAGAATTTATTCGCCACTGGTTGCAGCCGGCGATTGCCCGACGGTTTTACCTTGATTCCCATCGATTCGCCGGTTTCCTTGGCCAGGTCGGTGGCGGCCGGGCGCGAAGCAGGAAAGGGTTCCAGGCCGGCATCGTGGACGCCGGAATGATCGAACGCCGGCAGGTCATTCGCGATGCCCTTGTGATAAACCAGCCGCCGGACCGCTTCTTGCGGCGTCATTGCCGCCAACTGTGCGATTTCCGCCGGCGTTCCGCCAAAGCCGGCGCGCTCCAGCAGATGCGCCGCGCGCTCCATATTCCAGTCTTTTGGGCCGATGGGCGTGAGATCGCCCGCCCAGTCTGTCGCTGACATACAGGCAAGCGGGGCGAGCAGCAGGGTAATCAAGGTGAAGCTGCCTATCGATTGGCGTGTAGTCATGACCGTGTCCTTGGTGAATTCAGTCGCATGTTGCGAGCGGTTGCAATTTTCGAGTAGTTCTATCGATTCGGTCCTGCGCAAAAGCCGCAATTACGTTTCATGATTTTCATGACGACGCTTGACGCATTACCGAGGCCGGAGTAATTTCTCCACGCCTCAAAACCAAAACAGATTATCAGCCGATTTCCCCGCTTTGGGTACCACCATTTCGCTGCTTGCGGTCGGATTCTTCCTCGGTATGCGCCACGCGACCGACGCCGACCACGTGATCGCCATTGCCACCATCGTGAGCCGGCAGCGCTCGATGCGCAGCGCCGCCATGATCGGTGCGCTGTGGGGTGTCGGGCATACCCTGACGGTGACGCTGGTCGGCGGCGCGATCATTCTGTTTACCATTACCATCCCCCCGCGAATCGGGCTGGCGATGGAATTCGCCGTCGGGGTGATGCTGGTGCTGCTCGGGTTCCTGAACCTGACCGGACTCAACCAGTGGATACGCGACAACGTCGCGCCGGAATCGTCCGTTCACGGGCACACCCATGCACACGGCGACTACGCTCACAGCCACGTGCATGGACATGGGCAGGGTGCGCATGGACATAACGAAGAACAGACGCCGCAAGCGTGGCTGGACCGCAAACTCGGCGGCATCGGCCTGTACCAGATGGCTCGTCCCCTGGTGGTCGGCTTCGTGCACGGACTTGCCGGCTCCGCCGCCGTTGCTCTCCTGGTGCTGACTGCAATCAAGGATCCGTGGTGGGGAATGCTCTATTTGTTCCTGTTTGGCGTTGGCACTGTTGCCGGGATGATGCTGATTACGGCGGCTATCGCCGCGCCATTTGCTTACTCCATGGGACGCTTTCCGCGCTTCAACGCCTATCTGCGGGTGGCGTCGGGATTGTTATCGCTCGGGTTTGGGCTGTTTTTGATCTATTACATCGGTTACGTGGACGGTCTTTTCGGGGACAATCCGAAGTGGACTGCCCAGTAATACCGCTAATTGAGCCGTAAGAGTTGATTAGTGCGGCGCAGCATTGACGCTCCAGCACGACAGGACTAGATTTTGAGAATGCAAACAGAGGCGAGCGGGTCGTTGAGCACGGCCCGGGTTGCGGCATTGAAGGGTTTTGCATTCGGTGCGCTGGTTGTGGGGCTGATCGGGTTGGTTGCATTTGCGGTGATTCGCGAAAACTATAAGCCGGCCGCCACGCCGGTCGAAGCGAACGCGAGCTTCGTCGGTGGTCTCAGTCATGGTCATAAGGTTTCGGCGCTCAGTGCCGAAGAAGAAGCCTACGCAGCTGCGCTATGGCCGATACACAGCGAAGTGAAGCTTGCTGCCGTGCGCATGATATTCGCTGGTCTGGACTACAAGACCAAAGGCGGGGATGCAAGGAAGCTCCGGGCCAAGGTCTTGCCGTTGACGAGGACATTTGAAGATGCGGGCACGCGCGTGCGCAAAATTATGCCACCAGCACCGCTGCAGGATGCGCACAAAAGCTATGTTGAGGCCGTAAACCTGTATACCTCGGCCACCCGCGAAATGATCAAAGTTGCCGACGACGGCCGCAACGAGCATCTGGTGAGCGCCCAGCAGCGCAGCGAACAGGCATCAATGGCGATTCTCAAATTGAGCGACGTATTGTGGCCGGGAGAATACAAACCGAATTAGCCGAAAAAATTTCGGAAGCAATTGCATTGGAAGATTTTGGTCCGAAAGTCGTAAAAAAGGCAGTTCTAACGTCAAGGAGGGGGTAAAAATGAAGTACAGCATGAGAAAAGCTGTCGTCGCCATAGGCCTTGCTGCCACAGCAGCCCTGGCTGCGCCGGTGGTGCAGGCGCAGTCCTATTCGGTGTGGGTCGTAGAAAGCAGTCGCTTCATGGGCGTTCCCTACGGCGCCTTCATGCCCGATCGCGTTTTTGTCCCGGGCAGCACCAGCAAGATGAACAACATCAATACCGTGGATCTGCCGGTCAACGTGGGTGTGATCAAGGGGACGGTCAACGGCAAAGCCGAAGTTATCCTGTCCGACGCGGGTTGGAAGCAGGAAGACTATCTGAAGATGACGGGTTCGGACCATTGGCATCCGCTGCCTGAAACCCTGAAGCAACTCGGCATCTCGGCGGACCAGGTCACCAGGATTGTCGTGGGCCATGGCCACTGGGACCATGCAGGCGGATTGAGCGATTTCCCGAATGCCATACTCTACATCCAGAAGAAGGAACTCGAGGGCATCGAGTGGGCGCTTAACTACCCGCACCCGCGCATCAGCGCCAGCAACGTTTCTCCCGGTGGATGCGCCCGCACTCCGGCCTGCGGCTATCCCCCCAAGACCCTTGACGAGATTTATGGCAAGGTCCTGGGAGGCAAGGCGGTGATTGTCGATGGCGAAATGGATGTCCTGCCCGGCATCAAGATTCATCCCGCACACCATGCCCACACGGCGGGTTCGCAATTGCTGGAAGTCAGAACCGGGACGTCAGTCGGTACGCTCGTATTCGGCAGCGACGTGTACTCGTCGTGGCAAGGCATTCGCGATTGGATGATGGCCAATCCGCAGAGCAGCGCCGATACCGCGCAGCAGTTCCTTGCGTACGAAAAGTGCTACAAGCTGACCGGACGCAGCGATCCGAACAACTGTATCGCTGCGCATGAACCAACTTCGTATAGCGCCGACTATCCAATATTGAAAAACCATTGGGTTGGGGCCAACGGTGCGCGTATGGCGGAAATCTCGCTTGCTTCGGGCGAAAGCACGAAGAAGAAGTAACATCTGTACGATCGGTCAAGTTTTTTGATCCGGAAGGTCTCGCGCGAGGAGTCGGGATTCCCGACTCCTCGCGCTTTATTTGGGCGTCGCACATTTGTTATCGTTGAACCGCACCCTTGGCGTCGTCCTCTGGGCTGTTTCCCTGGCGGGGGCCGAATCTGCTGGCGCGCATGATCCGAGCGCATACGGCGGTTTGTTCCGATCCCGTGATTTTGGCGGTGTTTGGCTGAATGCAGACGCCGGGCTTTTTCTTGGTGGTGCCTTAGCGCTGGCCGTCAGCCCGGCCGATCCGAATCACCTTTTGCTCGGCACCGATTCCCGCCTGCTCGCGTCCAGAAGCGGCGGACGCGACTGGAAGCAGGAGGCACCGGCAATGCTGTTCGGCGCGATATTCGCGGTCACGTTCCTTCCTGACGGGAAAACCGCGCTGTGTTCCACGCCCGCGGGTATTTTCCGTCACGAAAACGAGGACTGGCGGCAGGTTGCGGCACCCACGCAAGCGTCGCCATCTCGTTCAATCGTGCTCGGCACGGCCCCGCAGCGCGTCTATCTGGTCGGTCGTCACGACATCTATCGCAGCGACGACGACGGGCGCAACTGGGCGAAGATCGAGTCCGATTTTAGCGGTAATGCGGAATTCACCGCGCTCGCAATCGTTGCGCAGCCGGAAGAAACGCTCTATGCAATTGCAGATGGCCGCGTCGTCATGAGCAAGGATCAAGGCGTTACCTGGCAGTCCCGAAACATGGGATTACCGGACACGGGCAGCGAGGCATTGTTCGTAGATCCGAGCCAGCCGCAGCGATTGTGGGTGGCGAATTCGAATCGCATTTACCGCAGCGACGATGGCGGGACGCATTGGCGGACGATCGGTCAACCCTTGCCTGAAGCCGGTACCAACGTGCGCGGAATCGCTGCGGATGTCAGCGGCAGCATTTTGGTGCTGACGACTCACCGCGGAGCGTATCGAAGCGCCGATGGTGGCCAGGTCTGGGGCCTGCTCGAAGGTAATCTGCCGGTTCACCTCGAGGCGCGTCCGCTGGTGCGAGACTTAAGCCATGAAGGCACGCTCTACGCCGGTTTTTCGCTGATGCCGTATGGTGAAATCTGGCGCATCGCGGTAGAGGGCGGCAACCTGCTCGGCAAGCTTGATGTTGTCAATCTGGCCGGGGGCGTGGCGTTTTTTCTTCTGCTCTGCCTGGCGGGATTTTTCCTGGCGAGGTGGCTTGTTCGCCGGCGCGACGCTTCCGACGTTCTGATGCGGACTATCGATAAATGAAATCCGACACTTTTTTTCGGCGGGACCGATTGCTCATCGGAGCTGGGCTGGGCTTTTGTGCCGCAGTGGCGATCGCGGTTTTCGCCTGGTGGAGATTGTGCGCGCCGTCGGCTGTGAGTGTCGTCGAATATGCCATGCTTGAACCGAAAGATACGCCGACGGCATTGGCCGCTGCCGCCGACGGTACGGTGTGGTTTACCATCGATCTTGCTGCGGCCATCGGTCGGGTCCGGGACGGAAAGATCGAACGCCTTCCCAAGCCGAGGACTAGCCTCGAACCGGTCGGCATCACAGTTGCCCCCGACGGCGCAGCATGGTTCACTGATTCCGAGTCGCGGCAGATATCGCGAATCGCCCCGACGGGTGAAATTACCTCGATCACGCTGGATACGGCGATTGCCCGCCTCGGAAAAGTGGCTGCGGCGCCGGACGGATCGATCTGCTTTGCCGAAGCCACGGCTTACAGCATTTCCTGTGTGCGAGACGGTAAGCTGACGCGCCACGTGATCGATTCGATACGCAGCTCCCCATTGGGTGTTGCCATCGGCGTCGACGGCACCGTGTGGGCAACGCTGCAAAGCGGCAATCAGCTGCTTCGTATCGGAACGGACGGCGCGATGAGCCTATTCGATATACCAACCCGCAGCAGTTCGCCTGGCGATGTGGCAGTGGCGCCGGACGGTACCGTCTGGTTCATCGAGTTCCGCGGCAACAAGATCGGGCGTTTCGCGAACGGAAGGTTCGACGAATTCTCCGCGGGTAAAGAGAGTGCCGGTCTCACCGGTCTAGCGGTCGCGCCGGACGGCTCAGCCTGGTTTGGCATGCTCAGAAAGGGCAGTCTCGGGCGCCTGCGCGATGGCAAGATCGAGGAATTCAAACTGCCGCGCAGTGGCGCGCGCCCCTTCAGCGTTGCTATCGATCCGCGCGGCAACGTCTGGTACACGGATATCAGCGGTTATGTCGGGATGTTGAATGCAAGTGCCGCAAATAAATAGCGGCGAAGGGACGGGGGCCAGAAAAATTCCCGTGCCGTATATCCCTTCTACTCGTCCCTCGTCCCTCGCACCTCGTTCTTCGCCCCTCGTCCCTCGCGCCCCTCGTCCCTGACGAAGCCTCACGCAAGCGAGCGGAGCATGGTCCCGGCCTTGAACGAAAGAAATACGCCGACCAGCACGATCACCAACGACGTGCCGATCTGAATCCGCGCCGCCCAGGGTCCCGCGAG
>JANMYN010000685.1:0-3296 GCA_031382195.1 Betaproteobacteria bacterium | reverse complement strand
GCACGGCGTCCCCCACCGCAACCTCGGCAAGATCGTCGTGGCGGTAACGAAGGACGAAATCGCCACACTTAAGAGCTACGTCGAGAAAGCCGAAGCCAATGGCGTCAGGGATCTGCGCTGGCTGTCGCGCGCAGAGCTGCGGGAACTGGAGCCGGCAGTGGATTGCGTGGCCGGTTTTTTTTCGCCGTCGACCGGCATCATCGACAGCCATGCGCTGATGCTCGCCTACCAGGGAGATGCCGAGAACGGCGGCGCCAGCGTCGTGTTCAAGAGCCCGGTCGAATCCGGAGCGGTTGGCTCCGAAGGCATCGTGCTGAATGTCGGCGGCGATGAACCGATGACCATTGCCTGCAGGTGCGTCGTCAACTCCGCCGGCCTGTTCGCGCAGAACATCGCGCGATCGATCGAAGGCGTGCCGGCGCCGAGCATTCCCCCGCAATATTTCGCCAAGGCGCACTACTACACCTTGTCGGGCAAGCCGCCGTTCCGGCACCTGGTTTATCCGGTCGCCAGCCATGCCCATCTCGGCGTCCATGTGACCGTCGACCTCGCGGGGCAGGTGCGTTTCGGTCCGGATGTATCCTGGGTTAATTCGGTGGATTACAGCTTCGATCACGCGCGTGGGCCGCTGTTCTACGATGCGATCCGCAAGTATTACCCGGGACTCAAGGACGGCCAGTTGCAGCCGGGCTACACTGGCATCCGTCCCAAGATTTCCGGCCCGAACGAACCGGCAGGGGACTTCGTCATTCACGGACCGAGAGATCATGGCGTGGCCGGATTGGTCAACCTGTATGGCATCGAATCGCCAGGGCTAACCGCATCGCTGGCGATCGCGCAACACGTGCGCGAACTGCTCGCGACCTGATCTCAAAGACGAAGCTTGACGCAAAGATTCTTTTCAATACCCGCTTGAGGGGTGCGCAAAGGTTTTCGGCTTGAAAGCTGATGACGCGGCTGCATCGCCCGATTCAACAAACGGAGAGAAAAATGGGTGCAATGGATCAGATCGAGCCCATCGAAAAGGCAAGTGTCGATGAATTGCGCGCGCTGCAACTGGAGCGGCTGCTCTGGAGCCTGCGTCACGCGTACGAAAACGTGCCGCACTACCGCAAGGTCTTCGACGCGGCTGAGGCGAAACCGGGCGACCTGAAAACCCTCGCCGATCTGGCGAAATTCCCTTTCACAGCCAAGGACGATCTGCGCGCTCACTATCCTTTCGGCATGTTCGCGGTGCCGATGGGCGATATCGTGCGCGTGCATGCATCCAGCGGCACCACCGGCAAGCCGACGGTCGTCGGCTATACGAAGCAGGATATCGAGATGTGGGCAGCGGTCATGGCCCGCTCGCTACGGGCAGCCGGCGCGCGATCCAGCGACATCGTGCATATCGCCTACGGCTATGGCCTGTTCACCGGCGGGCTCGGCGCGCACTACGGCGCCGAAGCACTCGGTGCCACGGTGATTCCATCCGGCGGCGGCATGACCGAGCGGCAAGTCAGGCTGATCTGCGACTTCGAGCCCGACATCATCATGTGCACGCCCTCCTACCTGCTGGTAATCGCCGACGAATTCGAACACCAGGGACTCGATCCGGCCAAGTCGTCGCCGCGCGTGGGCATCTTCGGCGCCGAGCCGTGGTCGCCGAGCATGCAGGCCGAACTCGAAAAGCGCTTCGGCATTGCTGCCCTCGACCTTTACGGCCTCTCCGAGGTCATCGGCCCCGGCGTTGCGGCGGAATGCATCGAAACCCGCGACGGCCTCACCATTTGGGAAGATCATTTCTATCCCGAGATCATCGATCCGCAAACCGGGGCAGTGCTGACCGACGGCGCGAAAGGCGAACTCGTGCTCACCTCGCTCACCAAGGTGGGCATGCCGGTCATCCGATATCGGACACGCGATCTGACGCGGTTGCTGCCGGGCACCGCGCGGACCATGCGCCGCATGGATCGCGTCACCGGACGCAGTGACGACATGCTGATCATCCGCGGCGTCAATGTCTTCCCGTCACAGATCGAAGAGATCGTGGTAAAGCAAACCAGCCTTTCGCCGCACTACGTTCTCGAAGTACGTCGCGAGAGCCACCTGGACGAACTCGATGTAGTGGTCGAGCGCCGACCGGATATTCCCGGCCCGCTGTCGGCTGCCACACAGAGCAGCATCGAGCAGGAAGTGCAACGCCTGATCAAAGGTTTGATCGGGGTCAGCACCAAGGTACGCGTAGTCGAGCCGGGCACCCTGCAGCGCTCGCAGGGCAAGGCTGTGCGCGTGATCGACAAGCGGCCAAAGAATTGAGAGGAGAACGGCGTGTCGTCAACTACAACCAAACCGTTCGTTCACGAAGGAAAAAGCCTGCACAAGGCCGGATTCGGCAACGATGCGATCGAAGCGTGGCATGCGTCGATGCCGCTCGACACCGGCGATTTCACCGGCGACCGCGAACGCTATTCGCCATTCTGGGCGGCCAGCGCCGCAATGCTGGCCCAGCTTCCTGCCAAACCGGCGCGCAATGCCGGGCAGGCCGACGCCGCCGAACATATTAAACGCGTCGCGCGCGAAGCTCGCACGCGCTTCCTTTCGGCGCATGCGGGGGCGGTCTACGATCGGATGACGCGCAGCCGAACCCGGTTCGTCCGCGTTGAACAGCTGATTTATGACGCCGCGGTGCTGGTGCCCGGTCTGACGCCGACGCAGGCACAAGTCGACGCCGAATCGGCGCTGATGCAGCGCGACAAGGAGGGCCACGAAGTCGATCAGGGGATTTTCGTTTCACGTGTGCTTGCCGACGCGCGGTCGGGAACGCACCTCTGCCACGCCATGCTGCTGCCGCGCCCCGAAGCGCTCGCCCAACTTCCCGAATACGAGAAGACTGGCCATCTCGATCTGGGTGCCGCGGAAATTTTTCGTCGGGGCTCCGCTTCCTATGTTATCCAGAAAAATCCGCGCCACTTGAACGCGGAAGACGACACCACGATCGATGCCGCCGAAATCGCCGTCGACCTGGCCATCCTAGACCCGCAGACCCAGATCGGGGTGCTACGCGGCGACCATGTGCAAGGCGGAAAATATGACGGCAAGCGCATGCTCGGCAGCGGCATCAATCTCACCCACCTGTACTACGGCAAGATCCCGTTCATCTGGTATCTGCAGCGTGATCTGGGCATCGTCAACAAGTTCTTTCGCGGATTGGCGCGCGAGGACTTGACGCCGGACGACGTCAACGGGCAGACCATCGAGAAACCCTGGGTGGCCGAGGTCGAGCAATTCGCCATCGGCGGCCACTGCCAGTACCT
>JANMYN010000066.1:0-2334 GCA_031382195.1 Betaproteobacteria bacterium | reverse complement strand
GGTCGGCGGTGCGATCTCGATGGCTGTGCCGGAGACTTCACCATCGCCCTGGGCGAAGTGCGTATCACCCATCGAAAGCATGCACCCCTTCACCCAGCACGGGAACAGCAGGGTCGTGCCTCTCACCATTTGCTTCACGTCGCTGTTACCGCCGTTTTCGCGCGGTGGGATGGTGCGCAGGCAGCGGCTGGCTGCCTTTCCCCCTGGACCACACACGTCGGACGGAACAGCATCCTGAGGTTCCGGAGGCAGCACGAATCCGCCTGCCTTGCGCAACTCTTCTTCGCGCTGATACACGGTGTCGATCTCTGGCATGCCCAACCCGACACCGATGGTTCCCGTGAATCCATGAAGAGGCAGCTCCACCCCGGGCAAGTCATCCGACGTCGCGTAGTAAACGCCGGTTGGCCGTTGCAGAAGCTTCCAGTGGACGATGTACGGATTGGTGAATACGTCGCGCAGGAAACCGAACCCCGGGACGATGATGGTGTAACCAAACCGGTCGGGACCAGGGATGACATCCAGCACCGTCACCGCGAGCACGTCGCCGCGCTCGGCACCGTTCACGTAAAGCGGTCCGGTCAATGGGTGAATGACATTCAGATTCGACGCCGCGACTGTTTTGGGACCGGAGTCCCATCTGTAGGGTCCGTCCAGCGCGTCCCGCGTCTCGAAAATCACTTGGTCGCCCTGGTTCGCGGTCGCCGCGGGCTTGATGTCGGGATGCCAGCGATTGTGGCAGGTACCCAGTTTTTCTTCAGCGCACGGCACCGGCCATTCGCCTATTCGCGTGATCGGCAGGTAAATCGTTTCTGCCGTCGCCGGCCCCGCGAGGCCGAGCATAGATGCCGCCAGCAAACTGCCGGCCAGCCGCTGCATTAGTCCTGAACCAGTGCATTTCCTGTTCATGTTTGATACCTCCCCGGGCGGTTTATCGACTAAAAACGGCATCATCGAGAGAAAACCAAACTACAACGGCGGCAACACCTCTGGCGTCCGGGCGTCCTTAGATACGAATAAGGCCCTCCCGGACCACGTTTACGGCGAATTAAACTGTGGACTCTCGATCCGGGTCTGTCAACGGATGCGGCGGCCACCGGGCGCTACCTGATGTAGGCCGAGCACGCCGAGGATGAACGAATAGGTAAACGCGATCTCCTTGAGGTACTCGTATCTCCCGGAAGCCCCGCCATGCCCGGCATCCATATTGATCCGCAACAGCAGCGGATTGGCGTCGGTCTTGAGCGTGCGCAGCTTCGCCACGAATTTAGCCGGCTCCCAGTACATGACCTGGCTGTCGTTGAGCGAAGTCTCCACCAGCATGGCCGGATAACTTTTCCTGGCCAGATTGTCATAGGGCGCATAAGACGACATGTAGTGGTAAAACTTTTTGTCGTTCGGATCGCCCCATTCTTCGTATTCGCCGGTGGTCAGCGGCAGGGTTGCGTCCAGCATGGTGTTGATTACGTCCACGAACGGCACCTCCGCGACAACCGCGCGGAACAGCTCGGGCCGCAAGTTCGTCACCGCGCCCACCAGCAGTCCGCCGGCGCTGCCGCCCTCGATCACGAGCCTCGACGGCTCGGTGTAATGCTCCCGGATCAGGTGTTCCGCGCAGGCGATGAAATCGGTGAAGCTGTTTTTCTTGTGCAGCATGCGGCCTTCGTCATGCCAGTGCTTGCCCATCTCGCCGCCGCCGCGCACATGCGCGCACGCGAAGATCACGCCCCGATTCAGCAGGGAAAGCCGGGTGGAGCTGAAATCGACATCGAGCGAATAGCCGTACGCGCCGTACCCGTATAACAGCAGCGGCTGCGCGCAATCGCGCCGGCGGTCGATCCGGTAAACCAGCGATATCGGAATGCGGATTCCGTCGTGCGCCACGGCGTAGTGCAATTCCGAACGATACTTCGAGGGGTCGTAGCGCTTCACCTCACGCTGCTTCAGCAAGGTTCTTTTGCGGCTGTCGAGGTGATAGTCATATTCGGAGTCGGGCGTAATGTAGGAGTCGTAGTCGAATCGGAATACATCGGTATCGAACTGCATATTCGCGCCGCCGCCCACCGAGTACACGGGCTCAGGCATGTCGATCACGTGCTCGTTCCTGTCCGCCAGGCGGATCACGCGCAGGCGCGGAAACCCGCCTGCGCGTTCGTGCGCGACCAGGTGGCGCGCAAACACTTCCACGCCGTCGAGCATGACTTTGTTGCGGTGCGCGATGAGCTCCGTCCAGCGCGACGGCGACGGGTCCTCTACCGGCACGGTTACGAGGCGAAAATTGCGCCCCTTGTCATTGGTCACGATGTAGAACACGCCGTGGCCGTGGTCGACGTA
>JANMYN010000654.1:0-4331 GCA_031382195.1 Betaproteobacteria bacterium | reverse complement strand
CCTTGTCGCGCGGGTCGTCGGGATGGCGCAGAAACTGCGCTTCGTCACCCAGCTTGAATCCCGCTGCTGCGAGTTCGCTGCGCACCACGCTCTCCTCGATCCGGTGCAGCGTCTGCGTCTGCGAGGCGCCGGTACCGAGATTGCCGGCGTGATCGACCACCACGAGATGGCCACCTGGCTTTAACGCATTGAACAGCCTCCTGTTCATGTCCTCGCGGTTGCGGCCAAGCCACTCGGTGTCGTGATAGACAAAGACCATCGTAATCAGATCGAACGGGCCCGTGCCGGGCGGGACCGGATCATCGTAAGGCCGCACCACGTGCTGCACATTCTTCATGATGGCCGTGCTGAAACGCGGGTCGGGCTGACTTTTGAGAAACTTCTCGAAAATGAACGTATCGTTCTGCCCGACGATCGAACCGCGGGGACCAACGGCGCGCGCCAGCAGTTCCGCCGTGTAGCCGCGTCCGGCGCCGATGTCGAGCACCGACATTCCTGGCTTCACCCCGAAGAATGCGAGCAGTTCGGCGGGATGGCGGCGTTGGTCGGTCTCGCGATCCGCCGCGCTGCGATCCGCGCTGTCGACGATCGCCTGAATTTCGGCGGGCACGACAACGTCGGCAGCCGCAATTGCGCAATGGCCGGCTGCAAGCAGGATGATGCCCGCAACAGCAGCGATGCGCCTCGGCGGATCGATTGGCGCCGGTGACAGGGGTCGATTCGGCGAGATTGCAAACAAATTTGGGAATCGCATGTTTTCTCCTCCGCAGTGTGGAAACAGAATATTCAACTTCACATTCTAAGCCTGGAACTGCGACCGGGTCATGCCCGCGGTGCGCAGGTCCGGCTTTCACGATTTCGCCGTTGGCGGCAATCCGGCAGGGCAGGCTTTAAATCGCTTCTACAAACTTCACCAGCGCTTCGCGATCGGCTTTGGACATGTTGCGGAACGCTTCCCGCGCGGGCCGCGCCTCGCCGCCATGCCAGAAAATCGCTTCGATCACGTTGCGAGCACGGCCATCGTGCAGCATCGCAGAGCTGCCGCCGACGATCTGCGACAGACCCAATCCCCACAGCGGCGGCGTGCGCCAGTCACGGGGACCGGCCTGGAAATCAGGCCGCCCGTCGGCGAGGCCGTCACCCATATCGTGCAGGAGCATGTCCGTGTAGGCATGAAAAACCTGACGGGATAACTGCGGCAGCTTTGGAAAATTTCCCGTCTTCATCTCGGGAACATGGCATACGGCGCATTGCGCCAACGAGAACAGGGCGGCGCCGCGCCGAATTTCAGGATCATTCACGGCGCGGCGCGCGGGCACCGCGAGTCCTTGCAGCCAGAGTTCGAGTGCGTCGATCTCGTGGTCGATGATCTCGGGAACATTTCCCGGCAGTTGCTTGGCGCAGACGGTCTGCACCGACGGACAGTTCTGGTCGGGAAAAAGATTCGAGTTCACACCCATGTCGCCGAGCGCCGCGGCGGCGATCTGCTGCTTGAGGCTCGGCACATTGGCTTTCCAGCCGAAGCGGCCGAACGCCATGCGCTTGTTCACTGCATCCCAGACGCGATTCGGCCGGCCGTTGAAATTCAGCGCACGCTGTTTGTTTGCGATGGATAGGAGGGTTTCTTCCGCAACTGCTTCAAGAAATCCGATGCCGACGAGCGGCTGCGCGATGCGCAGCGATAGCATCGTGTCGCCGCCCAGCGCGCCGAATTTCAGGTTCTCCACGCGCAGCTTCGGCTCGCGCAACGCCACCGTCTCGCCGTCGGCGAACGCAAGCGTGTGCTCTTCCCAGTCGAGGAACAAGTCGGCTTCGTTGGGAACCGGTGCACCCGCATAGGCGAGATCCACATTGCGGCCGTCCATCGAACGGTTCTGGATCTGGTCGCCGTAATTCGGATGCGGCTTCGGCCCGTCGTGCTCGTCGGTGCCGGGGATGCTCAAACGCACCAGCATCGACAGAAGTTGTTGGTCGGAAGACAGCGGCGGGTTGCCGCGCCCGGTGTTGATGTGGCAGGCGCTGCAACGATCGGCGATGAAGGCCGGCCCAAGTCCCCAGTCGCCGTTGAGCGAGGTCACGGCGGCCCACTGCCGGTTGAACACGTTGCGGCCGACCATGAAGATCTGGCGCTGCTTGAGCGTCAACACCGCTGCTGGTTCGGAAAACGCCTCGCGGTCGAAGCGCCTGATGGTGAAACTGCCGGCCGAGAGCGTAGCGTCTTCGACATCGTCCGCGGCGATGGCGAGCGCACCGGCCGCCAGCAGAACTACCGGCAACAGGACGGATGGACGTAAACTGCGCTTAGAGGACTTATGCTTGCGCATGCCGATGATCATGCCAGATTGCGCGAGGAAAATGCACTCTCACCCTCTCTCGGGCAAAACGCACTCCCCGCTGCGCGAGGGTATCCGCGGTGAGTGCGTTTTTAATTGGATGAACCGTATGAAAGGAACACCATGGGACTACTAAGCGGCAAACGCCCGCCCGACCTGGGCGTGAAAAACGGAAATCTCAAAGCGCCCCCGTCGTCGCCGAACGCGGTCAGCAGCCAGGCGACCGGCGGTTACCATCAGATCGCCCCGATCGCCTACAAAGGTTCGCCGGAGCAGGCCATGAAGGCGCTCAAGGCGATCATCGAGAGCACGCCGAAGACGGAAGTGGTCGAGATCAAGCCGGACTATCTGTACGTCGAGTACGCCAGCGCGCTGGCCGGCTTCGTCGACGATGTCGAATTCTATTTTCCCCTGGACGGGAACATCATCCACGTGCGCTCGGCCTCGCGACTGGGCTACAGCGATTTCGGCGTGAACCGCGGTCGCATCGAAACCATCCGTGCAAGACTTGCCCAAACCGGAGCCTGATGTGCCGGAGGAATCCGCCGGGACGATCGCCCTGTCCGGCGAGATCCGGCCCTGGTGGCGACGCTCGCCGCCGCTCGCGGCCGGTGCGGCACTCGCGATCGGTCTTGGAACAAACTGGTTCGGCAACATGCTTGGGCGCGTGCCGCTCGACAGCCAGTCCACGTTCGGTTACCTGCTGATGCTGCCGCTGCTGCTGATCGTGCCCGCGTTCTCGGCTGCCGGATTGCGCCTGGCCTGGCTCGCCTATGCGGGCCGCGAGTCGTCGTCGAAGTACACTGTCGTCGCGCTGGCAGTCAGCGCCGCAATCGCAAACTGGCTGGCGATCGCCGGCTTCGCCACGGCGCTGTGGCGCATCTTCGGTCATTGAAGCAACCGCGCGGCACCGCGGAAACATTTTTTTGCATGGTCCAAGTGCTTGATCGTTGCGCAATTTTCCAGCATGGGCCGGCGTGTCAAAAACTTTTCATATTCATGACGAGTCCACGTGTTAGCGTGTTGCAGCTTTTGTCACCTGGACCTTCTCGCCTATGGACAAGACCGCGCTTGCATCCCCGCCGATCACCAACGTTGCCGACTACATCGACGCCCTGACCCGACCGCCCTCGCAAGAACCGCCGACCAGTAAAAAAGCCTTTCCCAGCCGCCGCATGCGCGATAAGTTCCGCGAGGAAGTCGCGGTCGTCGCGATTGCCGGGAAACCGGCCTGAACCGCAATTCGGTCGGTGGCACGCGGCTTGACACGTCGCGCGAATCCCGGCATGGTTTGGCGACACGGGAGACTTAGCGTTCCTGCATAAGGTCTCACGCGCAAAGCAGGCAAGCTTGCGTGACGATCATTCCATTCCTTTTTGACGTTCTTGCATACAGCGCAATCTTTGTGCTGGTTGTGCTTGGCCTCGGCGTGATCGCAAGCATGATGGGCATTTTCAACTTTGCCCACGGCGAATTCGTCCTGCTCGGCGCCTACACGGTCTATCTGTTTGACAACAACGGCCTGCCGGTCTGGGCGGGCATGGTCGCGGCGCCGATTGCCGTCGGCGTTGTCGGGCTGGCCCTCGAACGCGTCGTCATCCGCCGATTCTATGCAGCCCCCATTGTCGCGATGCTCGGCACCTATGCCATCGGTCTCGCCTTGCGGGAGACCGTGCGTTCGCTGTTGAGCGGCCAGTTTTATTCGGTCACCGCTCCGCTGGTCGGCTCGTTTTCGTTTGGCGAGATCTCCATTTCCAGTTGGCGCACCGCAGTAATCCTGATCACTGTCGCCGTGATGGTGGGCTGTTACCTTCTGCTCACTCGCACGCGCTTCGGATTGCAGATGCGCGCTTCTCTGGAGAACCCTGCGCTGGCCAGAGCTTCAGGTATCTCGACCAGCCGGGTCTATGCCGCAACCTTCGCATTCGGGGCCGCGCTTGCCGGCCTCGCCGGCGGTTTGATGGTGCCGATCTACGCGCTCAGCGCGGACATGGGTGT
>JANMYN010000640.1:0-2466 GCA_031382195.1 Betaproteobacteria bacterium | reverse complement strand
GACAGGAAAAAAATTTCATCCGGACGACCGTGTTGATGTTCGACATGGAAAAATGGTACACCGATTCTCCCCGGCGGCCGCGGAATTTGAGGCAGCGGCGGTGAGCGTATAGGATGCAGCACGGGAGGATTCGCAATGAACGACAACGACACGCCGCACGGGATCTATCCGATGCTGTATGCCTTTTTCAACGCGCAGGACGGCCTGGACAGGCATGCCACCCGGCGGCAGGTACAGGCCTTTGTCGACAACGGTGCGCACGGCATGGCCGTGCTGGGGCTCGGCACCGAGGTCAACAAGCTCTCTGACAGGGAACGACGCCAGCTGGTGGACTGGGTCGCCGAGGAACTCGCCGGCCGCTTGCCGCTCGCCATCACGATCAACGCGCCCACGGTCGATGCGCAGGTCGAGTTTGCGAAGTTTGCGCATTCGCGAGGCGCATCCTGGGTGATTCTGCAGCCGCCGCCGGAGCGCGGCGTGCCGGAGGAATTTTTCATCCGCTTTTTCGGTGCGGTCGCCGATCGAGTCGACTTACCGGTCGCCATCCAGAACGCGCCGGAATACCTCGGCGTGGGATTGACACCGGCTGGCGTAAAAGCATTGGCGCGAAACCATCCGAATTTTCGTATTCTCAAAGGTGAAGGTCCGGCCCTGACGATCCGGCAGGTCATCGAGGAAACGGGGGACAGCGTTACGGTGTTCAATGGCCGTGGTGGACTTGAACTCATCGACAACCTGCGCGCTGGATGCGCGGGGATGATTCCGGCTTCCGACACATTCGATCGCCAGGCACGCATATTCGATCTTCTGCGCGAAGGCGCCGAAACCCATGCCGAAGCGCTCTATCGCGAAGTGCTGCCCGCGATCGTGTTCGTCATGCAGTCACTGGATACATTGCACACTTACGGGAAACGCATTGCCGCGATGCGCCTTGGTCTGGGAGAAGTATTCGATCGCGCGCCGGCGCTACGGCCGAGCGCCTTCGGGATGCGTTGCGCGCAACGCTACGCCGCTGCACTGGGGCCACTGGAATGAACAATAAATCTATTATCGGACCTGTTGTTGCCGCCACGCTGGCATTGCAGGGCGCCAATTCGGGGGCGCAATCTCCGGAGGAATGGTTGCGCAGCGGACGCGCCGCGGTGGAAAAAGCCAAACAGGAAAGGCCGGTCATGGGCCACGCCAAGAACGTGATCCTGTTTCTCGGCGACGGCATGGGCATTTCCACGGTCACCGCAGCGCGTATCCTGGAGGGCCAGCAGCACGGCATGTCCGGCGAGGAGAACCAGCTCTCGTTCGAGAAACTGCCTTATGTGGCGCTGTCGAAAACCTACAGCGCGAATCAGCAGACAGCGGACTCGGCGCCGACCATGAGCGCGATCATGACCGGTATAAAAACCAACGACGGTCTGCTATCGGTGACTGAGCGGGTCGCTCGTGGCGACTTCCGTGCCGTGGCCGTCAACTCGGTCAAGACCCTGTTAGAGCGCGCGGAAGATCGCGGAATGGCCACCGGCGTAGTTACCACCACCCGTATCACGCATGCGACGCCGGCCGCGTGCTACGCGCACTCGCCTGACCGCGATTGGGAAAGCGACGCCGACCAGCCGGACGCGGCCAACGACGCCCATTTTCCCGATATCGCGCGCCAACTCATCGAATTTTCGCATGGCGACGGCCTCGAGGTGGCGCTGGGCGGGGGACGCGTGAAATTCCTGCCGCGCACAGCGCACGATCCGGAGTACCCGGACAAGACCGGCGAGCGCCGCGATGGCCGCGACCTGACCAAAGAATGGCAGGCACGTTATCCGAAATCGGCTTATGTCTGGAACAAGGCGCAACTCGAAGCGATCGACACCAAACAGGTCAGGCACCTGCTCGGCCTGTTCCAGCCTTCGCACATGCAATACGAGCATGATCGTGGCAAGGACGCTGCCGGCGAGCCCTCGCTCACGGAAATGACAGGTAAGGCGCTCGATATACTAACGCAGCAGCAGAAAGGCTATTTTCTGATGGTTGAAGGCGGTCGCATCGATCACGCGCATCATGCCGGCAATGCGTACCGTGCTCTGACCGACACAATTGAATTCGCGCGCGCGGTGAAGCTCGCCATGGAGCGCACCGACCCACGAGACACGCTGATCGTCGTCACGGCGGACCACAGCCACACCTTCACCATTGCCGGTTATCCCAGGCGCGGTAATCCGATTCTCGGCAAGGTCGTCGAGCCCGGGCATCCCACCAAGGAATACGCGCAGGACGCGCTTGGCCAGCCCTATACCACGCTGGGCTACATCAACGGCCCTGGCTATAGCGGTCAGTCGGTCACGCAGCCGGAGGGAGCAAAGAAATTTCCTCACCACGGTCCGGGTTATCACGGCATCACGAACGGCAGGCCGGATTTGACCAATGTGGACACGACCGCGCCGGACTATATGCAGGAATCGACGGTTCCGATGGAAAGCG
>JANMYN010000618.1:0-1678 GCA_031382195.1 Betaproteobacteria bacterium | reverse complement strand
GTTCGGTACTCATGTCCATGGAGTGGGCCAAGACCGATGCGCATCGGGGATTCATCGCATCCTGGCCGCAGATTGGCGTGCCGGCCGGGTTGTTCCTGGCGAACCTCGCCGTGCTGGGATTTAGCTGGCTTTCGGGCGATGAGTTCCTGGTGTGGGGATGGCGGGTGCCGTTTTTTCTCAGCATCTTCCTGATTGCGATCGGTCTGTATATCCGCCTGAACATCCTGGAAACGCCGACCTTCGCCAAACTTCTCGCCGAGAACAAGATCGAGCGCACGCCGATGGTTGAGGTGATCAAGCGCCATCCGAAGGAAATCGTGTTATCCGCCCTGGCCCGCATGGGGGAGCAGGCGCCGTTCTATATTTTCACAGCGTTCATCTTTACCTATGGGACCCTGCACCTGCAGAGTCCGCGCGATTTTATCCTGACAGCGCTGCTGGCGGCTTCGTTGTTCTCGTTCTTCACCGTGCCTTTCAGCGGCTGGCTATCGGACCGGATCGGCCGCAAGAAGATGTACATGATCGGCGCGGCCACGACCGGCGTTTTCGGGTTCGTGTACTTCGCCATGCTTGACACGATGATGCCCCAGTGGATATTCATCGCGGTTTTCGTGTCGCTGATCCCGCACGACATGATGTATGGTCCGCAGGCGGCGCTGATCGCCGAGTCGTTTACCGGCCGTTTGCGCTACAGCGGTGCATCGCTGGGCTATCAGCTTGCCTCGGTCATCGCCGGCGGTCCGGCGCCGCTGATCGCGGCCGCGTTGTATGCGCACTACCAGTCGGGCTATGCCATTGCGACCTTTATACTGGTGTGCGCAATCATCAGTCTGGCGGCAACGTCGATGCTCAAGGACTATACCAACAAGGACATTTCACAGGAGTACGACGGCAAATAGTTTGCTATGTGCGCAGCGCGGATGCTGAATGTGGCGCGTCCCGTTAACATGAGATGCATAAATTCAGCGGGAGGCATGGCATGGAACAACAGACTTTCGGATTCGTCGGTGTCGGTCGCATGGGTGGACTGATGTCCGGGCGGCTCCTGAATAACGGCCACCAGGTCGTCGTCTACGACGTAGCCGACGCAGCAGTCGCAGCACTGGAAAAAAAAGGCGCGCAGCGCGCGGACTCTGCGGCAGAGGTTGCAAGCAAGGCGGACACGGTGTTTCTCAGTCTTCCAAATCCGGAGATCGTGCACAGGGCGGCACTGCAAGCCGGTGGCCTGATCGAAGGCACCCGGATCAAGCGCGTGGTGGATTTTTCGACCATCGGGGCACGCACGGCGCGTCTGGTCGCCGCAGGACTCGCCGAACGCAAGATTGTCTACGTGGACGCGCCGGTGAGCGGCGGGCTCAAGGGCGCGCAAGAAGGTACGCTGGCGGTGATGGTCGCCTGCGCGAAAAGCGTCTACGCGGAGCTGGAACCCATCCTCAAGACTTTCGGCAAGCCTTTCCACCTCGGCGAAAGCGCCGGCCAGGCGCAGACCATGAAGCTCGCCAACAATCTGCTGTCTGCGGCCGCCATGGCGCTGACCTCCGAGGCGATGGTGATGGGCGTCAAGGCGGGACTCAACCCGAAAGTCATGCTCGATGTCATAAACGCAGGATCGGGGCGCAACAGCGCCTCGCAGGACAAGTTTTCAAAGTCGGTGCTGCCGGGGACATTCGATTTTGGT
>JANMYN010000595.1:0-2139 GCA_031382195.1 Betaproteobacteria bacterium | reverse complement strand
AGTGATAGGAAAACGTGTTATGAACCAAGTCGCCGCGCCTGAAACCGGCGGCGAACAATGCACGTCCGAAGCGCCAGAAATCACCGCGCGCGCCCTGTGGGTCATAGATCGGACCCGGCGACGAGAATACTCTGCCCAGATTGCCGGTGGAGATTGCCGTCATGCCGGCGAACGGCGGCGATTCTGTTTGCAATGCGATCAAGTCGGATTTGCGCGTGACCGGCAGACCGGCCAGCGCTTTGCGATCGCGTATGGCGTTCGCATCGATGTCCCGCAGCAGCCGCGCGAAGTAGGCTGTGTTCGCTTTTGCATGCGCGATCTGTCCGGGCAGCGCGGCAAACAGCGCGCGCTCGCGCTGGTCCGGGTCGCGAGTTTCGAGGTCGTCGTAGTAGTCCATGACAGCGGTGAGGCGTGAGGGGTGAGGCGTGAAGCGTGAAAAGCGGTGCACGGGACCCCCCCTCACGCCTAACGCCTAACGCCTCTCGGCCGTCAGGCAAGCCATCTCTTGCGGCGGCGGTAGTGTTTGGCGTCGCGGAAACTCTTGCGTCCCGCGGTCGATAGCCCGAGGTAAAACTCCTTCACGTCTTCGTTGTTAGCGAGATCGGCGGCCGGGCCATCCATTACGACGCGGCCGTTTTCGAGGATGTAACCGTAGTCGGCGTGGCGCAATGCAACGTTGGTGTTCTGTTCGGCCAGCAGGAAACTTACTTTTTCCTTCTCGTTGAGGCCGCGCACGATTTCGAATATTTCTTCGACAAGTTGTGGAGCCAGCCCCATCGAGGGTTCATCCAGCAGAATCATGCTCGGTTCGGCCATCAGTGCCCGGCCGATGGCGGTCATCTGCTGCTCGCCGCCGGAGGTGTAACCCGCCAGGCTTTTGCGGCGGTGCTTCAGCCGCGGGAAATACTCGTAGACCATTTCCAGGTCTCGCTGGATCGCTGCTCGATTGCCGCTGCGCGTGAAGGCCCCGGTCAGCAGATTTTCTTCGATGCTCAGGTGAGGGAAGCAGCGACGCCCCTCCATCACCTGAATCACACCGCGCCTGACCAGATCCGAAGGCGTGAGCTTCTCGATGCGCTCGCCCTTGTATTCGATGTAGCCCTTGGTAACTTCGCCGCGCTCGCCCTTGAGCAGGTTAGACACCGCGCGCAGGGTGGTGGTTTTGCCGGCGCCGTTGCCTCCAAGGAGCGCGACGATCTTGCCTTCCGGGACCGTGAGCGAGACGCCCTTGAGTACCAGAATGACGTGGTTGTAGATGACTTCGATGCCGTTCACGGTGAGCATGGTGGCACTCATCGGGGCGCGCTCCTCTGAATTCTTCGGTTTTTCCGGTAACTCGGGCCGAGCCGCCGGAAAAGCCGCCTGCACCGTAGGAATCGCGGCGCAGGCGCTCGCAGTTACGCGCTCAGGACGAGGCATCCTTCGCGCAGTCGCGCGCGGGGACTTTCTTTTCCGCTGCAAAATTTGCTGCCGAAGCGCGGATGATCGGCTGGATGATCTGCATGTCCGACTCGTACGGCCCGCCGCTAGCATTCCATTTTTTTCCGTCCCAGGTCTGGACGCCGCCGCTATGCGCGCCCTCGTGGTCGGCGCAGGTGGTCCGGATCGGATTCATGAAGCCGTCGAAGCCCAGCTTCCTGATCGCTGCTGCGTCAATCGCAAGGTTTTCCAGGCCCCAGCGCACTTGCTCGCCGGTAAGCGGCTTCATGCCGTAGCGGGACTGCGCGCGTCTGACCGCCTCGACACCCAGCATGGCCGACACCATTCCGCGGTTGTACAGCACCTCGCCGATCTCGTCCTTGTTGCCGCTGCCCTGGCCCTTGTCGTATACGTACTTGATCATGTCCTTGTGCACCTGGCCTTGGCCACCCGGGGCGAGGAACACCAGCGCGTTGTAGCCTTTGGCGCCGTCGCCTGCCGGGATCACATCGGGCTCGGCTCCCGACCACCACACGCCATACATTTTCTCGCGCGGGTAACCGGTCGCGACCGCTTCCTTGATTGCGGTCGAATTCATCACGCCCCAACCCCAGAGGAAAACGTAATCGGGCCGCTGCTGGCGGATCTGCAGCCAGGTGGCCTTCTGCTCGACGCCCGGGTGGGTGACGGGCAGCAGCAGCAATTCAAAGCCATGCAATT